>NZ_JAGTPI010000020.1:0-87190 GCF_021147825.1 Pseudomonas quasicaspiana | reverse complement strand
TGACAGCGCAAGCACCCACACGAATTGCTTGATTCAATTGTTAAAGAGCGGTTGGTTAAGATCTTTCGTCTCAACCGAGGCGCGCATTCTACAGCAGCCCCTGTATCTGTCAAGCGGTTATTTTAAGAAGTTTTCAAAGTTTCCTTTGCAACTTCAACCACTTGCGCTTCGATCAACATCACGTTGCTCGTTAGCGGGAGGCGAATTCTACAGCGTTACAACCTGCTGTCAACTGCCTTTTTCACCGCTTTCGATCAACTTCATCGAAGCCTCTTCTACGCCAACCGAATCGTCCAACTCATTGATTATCAAGGAGTTTTTCGCTCTGTCTGCGCCAGAAGAGGTGCGAATTATAGAGAGATTCGAGAGGCCGTCAACCCCTAATTCACGCTTTATTCCAAAACCAGCGTAATACGCCCGAAAGCCTTCTTCCCAGCCTGGCAAACATGAGTCGCTCCCACCTTAAAGACGAACGAGCGATCAACAACTTCACCATCTATACGCACGCCACCCGAAGCAAGCAGATCCCGGGCGACTGCGGAGTTCTTAACCAACCCTGCCTTATTAAGGACGGCTGAGATCGGCATATCTTCAGGGGCACCTACCGAGATCTCGGGCAAATCGTCTGGCAGTTCACCTTCCTTCATGCGGTTACCCGCAGAGCGGTGGGCACTGGCAGCAGCTTCGTCACCATGGAAACGAGCAACGATCTCTTCAGCCAGCTTGATTTTGATATCGCGCGGGTTTGCACCCTTCTCACAATCTGCCTTGAAGCCGTTGATCTCTTCCATAGAACGAAAGCTCAGCAGCTCGAAGTAACGCCACATCAATGCATCCGGGATCGAAACCAGCTTGCTGTACATAACGCCCGGCGCTTCCTGGATACCTACATAGTTACCCAGCGACTTGGACATCTTCTTCACACCATCCAGACCTTCCAATAGAGGCATGGTGAGGATGCACTGCGCTTCCTGCCCGTAGGCGCGCTGCAACTCGCGCCCCATCAGCAGATTGAATTTCTGGTCGGTACCACCCAGCTCGACATCGGAACGAAGAGCGACAGAGTCGTACCCCTGCACCAACGGATAGAGGAACTCGTGGATAGCGATTGGCTGGCTGCTTTTATAGCGCTTGTCGAAATCATCACGCTCAAGCATCCGCGCCACGGTGTACTGCGACGAGAGACGAATGAAATCCGCAGGGCTCAGCTTGTCCATCCACGTAGAATTGAAAGCCACCTCGGTCTTGGCAGGATCAAGAATCTTGAATACCTGGGATTTGTACGTCTCGGCGTAGTCGAGAACCTGCTCACGGGTCAGCGGAGGACGCGTGGCGCTTTTGCCACTTGGATCACCGATCATGCCAGTGAAGTCGCCAATCAGAAAGATGACGTGATGCCCCAACTCCTGGAACTGACGCAGCTTATTAATAAGCACGGTATGACCCAGGTGCAGGTCAGGTGCCGTAGGATCGAACCCGGCTTTAATACGCAGCGGTTGACCACGCTTGAGCTTGGCCACAAGCTCGGCCTCAACCAAAAGCTCATCTGCCCCACGCTTGATCAGCGCTAGCTGCTCTTCAACCGACCTCATATCCATCCCCTAAAAATAGCCGTTTTCAAAAGGGGACCAACCATACAAGATCAGCGCCCAATTACAAGTTTTGCCCAGCATTGCGGGACGAATCGAAAGCCGATTCATCCGCAGGGTTGCTTCGCACAGGTTTTGGTTATATTTTATACAGTTATTTCATCTTCATCATGTCATTCATCTTTTCCAATTCATCTTTTTTCAAAGTCAAATTACCTATGATAGACACGCCGCCTAAAGCGCCACCGCTTTATCCCAAGACTCACCTGCTCGCAGCCAGCGGCATCGCCGCCCTGTTAAGCCTGGCGCTCTTGGTTTTTCCCTCAAGCGAAGTCGAAGCTAAAAAAACCGTTTTGAATCTTGATATGGAAGCGCCTGCTGATCAAAGCGCACCTAACCAAGACGCTCTGGAAACGACTGAAGCCACACATTCGGCAACAGATTCTCCATTCGCCCAGATCGACAATGGCGATGAGCAAACTGAGAGCAATGCGGCCAATGAACCCCAGCCCACCGCAGACAGCGCAGTGGCGGCTGCTGCACCCAAGAATCCCAACCATCGGGAAGTTACCGTAGCCAGAGGGGACACCCTGTCCACTCTGTTTGAAAAGGTAGGCCTTCCAGCTGCGACCGTGCATGAAGTCATGGCCAGTAATAAGGAAGCCAAACAATTCAGCCGCCTGCAGGATGGCCAGGTCCTGCAATTCGAACTGACGCCAGAAGGTCAGTTGAAGCAACTGCACACCAAGCTCAGCCAGCTGGAAAGCATCAGCTTGTCCAAAACGGACAGTGGCTTCACGTTCAATCGTGAAATCAGCAAGCCAGACGTGCGTACGGCCTACATACACGGCGTGATCACCAACTCCCTGTCACAGTCCGCACAGCGTGCAGGCCTTTCGCACACCATGACGATGGACATGGCCAACATCTTTGGCTACGACATCGACTTCGCTCAGGACATCCGTAAGGGTGACGAATTCGACGTCATCTACGAGCAGAAGGTCATCAACGGCAAAACGGTAGGCACCGGCAATATCCTTTCTGCCCGCTTTACCAACCAGGGCAAGTCCTACTCCGCAGTTCGTTACACCAACAAACAGGGCAACACCAACTACTACACCGCCGACGGCAACAGCATGCGCAAGGCCTTCATCCGCACGCCCGTTGACTTCGCCCGCATCAGCTCAATGTTCTCCATGGGTCGCAAGCACCCCATCCTGAACAAGATCCGCGCGCACAAAGGCGTCGATTATGCAGCGCCACGCGGTACGCCGATCAAAGCTACCGGCGACGGCAAGGTACTGCTGGCAGGCCGTCGCGGCGGATATGGCAACACGGTAATCATTCAGCACGGCGATACGTACCGTACGCTGTACGGTCACATGCAAGGCTTTGCCAAAGGCGTTCAGACTGGAAGCACCGTCAGACAAGGTCAGGTGATCGGCTATATTGGTACTACCGGTCTGTCGACAGGCCCGCATTTGCACTATGAGTTCCAGGTAAATGGCGTGCACGTCGACCCTCTGGGTCGTAAATTGCCGATGGCGGATCCGATCGCCAAATCCGAAAAACAGCGGTTCATGCAGCAGAGCCAGCCATTGATGGCTCGTATGGATCAGGAAAAGGCCACCATGCTGGCCTCGAGCAAACGATAAGCCATGGCCTTCTTTTATATAGGTGTGATGTCCGGCAGCAGTCTCGATGGGATCGATATCGCCCTTGTTGAGCAGGATGACCGGCCAAGACTGTTGGCAACTCACTACATCCCGATGCCGGAGGACTTGCGCGCCGAGTTGCTAGGGCTTTGCTCCAGCGGACCGGACGAGTTGGCTCGTGCAGCGATCGCTGAACAGAAGTGGGTTCGCCTGGCAGCTGAAGGCGTACTGACGCTTCTGACCCAACAAGGTATGGTCGCTGGCCAGATTCGCGCCATCGGCAGCCATGGCCAGACCATCCGCCATGAGCCCGCTCGCGGTTTCAGCATCCAGATCGGCAACCCGGCGCTGCTGGCTGAGCTGACCGAGATCACCGTAGTCAGCGATTTCCGTCGCCGCGACATCGCGGCTGGTGGTCAGGGCGCACCTCTGGTTCCCGCGTTTCATGAGGCGCTGTTCGACGACAATAAAGACCGTCGTGCCGTTCTCAACATTGGCGGTTTCAGTAACCTGAGCCTTATCGAACTGGACAGGCCGGTAACCGGCTTTGACTGCGGCCCAGGCAACGTTTTGCTTGATGCGTGGATTCAGTCGCAGCGCGGTGAAGGTTTTGATCGTGACGGCGCATGGGGCGCAAGTGGCAAAGTTGATCCTGCCCTGCTGAAAGCGCTACTCAGCGATCCGTTCTTCCTGACCAAGGGTCCAAAGAGCACAGGACGGGAGGTGTTCAACCTCGGCTGGCTGCACCACCATCTGTTCCAGCTGCCGACGCTTTCTGCCGAAAACGTACAGGCGACATTGATGGAGCTGACCGCTCTGTCGATTACAGAATCCCTGCAATCGGCTCAGTCGGAAACCAAGGAGCTGCTGATCTGTGGCGGCGGTGCGCACAACGTGGCACTGACCAATCGCCTGGCGGAATTGCTCCCTAATACCAAAGTCAGCAGTACGGCCGCCTTTGGTGTTGACCCTGACTGGGTAGAAGCCATGGCGTTTGCCTGGCTGGCTCATTGCTGCCTGGAAGGCGTGCCTGCCAACCGTCCGACCGTCACGGGCGCTCAGGGTCTGCGAGTGCTGGGCGCTATCTACCCGGCCTGACTCCAGACAAACAAAAACGCCGCGCATTTGCGCGGCGTTTTTATGTGTGCAGGACAATCAGATCGAGAATGAAGACCCGCAGCCGCAAGTAGTGGAAGCGTTAGGGTTCTTGATAACGAAACGCGAACCTTCAAGACCTTCCTGATAATCCACTTCAGCACCCGCCAGGTACTGGAAGCTCATTGGATCGACCACCAGGCTTACGCCTTCGCGCTCAACGATGGTGTCATCGTCGGCGACGTCTTCATCGAAAGTGAAACCGTACTGAAACCCGGAACAACCGCCGCCAGTCACGAATACACGCAGCTTAAGGCGATCGTTGCCCTCTTCATCGACCAGGGTCTTCACCTTGTGCGCAGCACCATGGGTGAATTGCAAAGCCGTTGGAGTGAAGGATTCGACGCTCATGTTAAATATCTCCCGGCGCTAAGCCGTCATAATGCGTAATGACGCGCATTATCCGCTTCTCCGAGAAAATTGGTCAACTATTCCAGAGCAGCGGCAAGTTTCAAGCCTCAAGCTACAAGTGGTCGCACCAACCTCTTGAAGCTTGAAGCTTGAAGCTAAAAACTGCTTCTAGGGCATCATCCCGGCATGGGACAGACCCAGCTTCTCGTCCAACCCGAACATGATGTTCATGTTCTGTACGGCCTGTCCCGACGCACCCTTGACCAGGTTGTCGATAACCGAAAGCACGACGACCAGATCCCCACCCTGCGGGCGATGGACCGCAATACGGCAAACGTTGGCACCACGCACGCTGCGGGTTTCCGGATGGCTGCCAGCAGGCATCACATCGACGAATGGCTCGTTGGCATAACGCTTCTCGAACAGCGCCTGCAGATCAACCGACTTATCGACGACTGTGGCGTACAGCGTGGAGTGAATACCGCGGATCATTGGCGTCAGGTGCGGGACGAAGGTCAAACCCACATCCCCGCCAGCCGCGCGACGCAGCCCTTGGGTGATTTCAGGCAAGTGACGATGGCCTTTGACCGCATAAGCCTTGAAGCTTTCGTTGGCCTCGGAGTACAGCGAGCCAATACTCAAGCCACGACCTGCACCGCTGACACCGGACTTGCAGTCAGCAATCAGGCGCGTGTTATCGGCAAGCCCGGCTTCCAGCAATGGCAGGAAACCCAGTTGCGTGGCGGTTGGATAGCACCCTGGCACAGCAATAAGGCGAGCCTGCTTGATTTGCTCACGGTTAACTTCAGGCAAACCATAAACTGCATCCTTGAGCAACTCTGGCGCGCCGTGAGGCTGACCGTACCACTTCGCCCACTCCACGGAGTCTTGCAGACGGAAGTCAGCAGACAGGTCGATGACCCGAGTGCCGGCATTCAAGAGTTCGCCTGCAAGGGAATGCGCGACGCCATGAGGCGTAGCGAAGAAGACGACGTCACAGGCACCAAGCGTTGCAATGTCAGGCACGCTAAATGCCAGGCCATCATAATGGCCGCGCAGATTAGGGTACATATCAGCAACAGGCAGACCTGCCTCGGATCGAGAAGTAATAACGACCACTTCAGCTTGCGGATGCTGTGCCAACAGACGCAGCAACTCGACACCGGTGTAACCCGTGCCGCCGACGATACCGACCTTGACCATAACCTGCCCTCAACGTACCAACTGGAAAGCCGTCGATAATATGGGCCTGGCGCGTCTGCGACAACCGACAACGTGACGTATGGGCGCTCAAGCCACTACTATTTGCATACCGTGAACCTGGGAATAACTAAAAATGCTTTTATGGATCAAGGCTTTTCATATCGTTTCAGTGGTCTGTTGGTTCGCAGGGCTGTTCTACCTGCCAAGACTTTTCGTTTACCACTCCATGAGCGAGGACGCGGTCAGCCGCGAACGCTTCTGTACCATGGAGCGTAAGCTGTACCGGGGAATCATGGGCCCGGCGATGATCGCGACATTGATTTTTGGCATCTGGCTTATCGCTTTGGTGCCGGGGTACATGAGCCAGGGCTGGATGCACGCCAAGCTGACACTGGTCATTCTGCTGATCGGCTATCACCATGTGTGTGGCGCACAGGTCAAACGCTTCGCTCGTGGCGAAAATGGCCGTAGCCATGTGTTTTACCGCTGGTTCAACGAAATCCCTGTATTGATCCTGCTGGCAGTCGTCATTCTGGTGGTGGTTAAACCTTTCTAATCTCCTGACGGGACCGTCCACTCATCCTAGGCGGTCCGCGTTGCCGATCTCACGACAAGGAAGCGAAGCATGACCACCCCGCTGTTCAAGATTGTGTTCGAAGGGCAGTTGCGTAACGGTGTTGAGTTGCAGACTGCCAAGCTCAATCTTGCTAGCCTTTTCAAGAGTGAAGTCTCCGCTGTAGACAATCTGTTCAGCGGCAAACCCGTCGCCCTCAAGCGCGGTCTGAATCAGGCCGACGCACAGATTTACCTCAAGGCTCTGAACGATGCGGGGGTGGAAGCTCGTATAGAAGCCGACCCGGCGATTAGCCTGAACCTGAAAGAACTTGAGGAGACATCAGAGCCGCTCTACGCGTCTCAACCCCCACCGACATCCCCTTACGCGCCGCCGCGTGCAAGTGTCGCCGACACACTGCCCGAACATTCAACCCTTAAGGTTTTCAGTTTCCAGGGCAGGATCGGCCGCATTCGCTATCTGGCATGGACATTGGTCTGGATGGCTTCGTTGTTCATGGCGCTCGGCATGTGCGTCCTTGTGTTTACCTCGTCGCTGGTCGCAGGGGGGCTGCTGATTGCAGTGGTTATAGCTGCATTTGCTTTCGTCAGCTTCCAGATAGGCGCACAACGTCTGCATGATGCTGGATGGTCGGGATGGTTGTTGCTGTTGACTTTCGTGCCGTACATTGGCGCGATCTTCCCGCTCCTGATGGTTCTCGTACCCGGCAACAAGAATGTTAACCGCTACGGCCCGCCAGCGCCGCCCGACAGCCTGAGTGTCAAAATAATCGCCTGGTTGTGGATACTGTTTTTTGGCTTGTTCATCGCCGGTGGTATGACTGGCGGCCTGAAGAAACTGGACGCACAAATCGATGCCAGTACTGCGCAATATGAGCAATCGCTGCCCGATGATAACGCTTTGGACGAGCAGCTCGACGATTCAAACGTCGACTCGCAGCTTGAGGATGAAGACGATCAATAACCTGTATCCAAGTGTCCGGACTAAACTCCGCGGCCCGCACTACGTTCAACGGAGAACCGCATGACCCGTTACGCCTTGATCACCGGGGCAACCAGCGGAATTGGCCTGGCCATGGCCGAAGCCTTGGCACGCAGAGGACGGAACCTGTTACTGGTCGCTCGTCAGCGCGATGTGCTGGAAACGATCGCCATTGAACTGACTCAGCGTTTCGGCGTAGAGGTACTGATTCGCGCCTGCGATCTGGGCGAACCTTTGCGCCTGTCAGGTTTTCTGCTGGAACTGGAAGAAGAAGGTGCGCACCAGATCGACCTGCTGGTCAATTGCGCCGGTATCGGAACATCCGGTCCATTCCTGGCCCAGGACTGGGGATTGGAACAGGACCTGATCGACTTGAACATTCTGGCCCTCACCCGCCTTTGCCACACGGTCGGTAATTTGATGGCGCTGCAGGGTGGCGGACAGATTCTCAACGTTGCATCTGTGGCTGCGTTCAGCCCAGGCCCGTGGATGAGCGCTTATTACGCAAGCAAAGCTTACGTGCTGCATTTCTCGGAGGGGCTGCGTGAAGAGGTCAAGAAGAACGGGATCAAAGTATCGGTCTTGTGCCCAGGCCCAACACGCACCAGCTTTTTCCGTACAGCCCAACTGCAAGTGGGTAAAAGCGGCAACGAGAAAATGATGAGCCCCGAAGAAGTGGCGCTTTACACCGTTCGCGCGCTGGCAAAGAACCGCGCAGTGATCATTCCTGGCTGGCGTAATCGATTGATCACATTCAGCCCCAGACTGGTCCCACGTTGGGTAAGTCGCAATATTGCCGGGCTGATCAACAAGTCCGTGTGCTCGCGCTGACCGACAAACACTGGGCGCGCGCCGGTCCCCTCAGTACACTCGGTGCAGTCCATTCATCTGCACGTCCCATCCACCACAAGGAGCAAATGGCTGTGGATACTTTGTTCACCAAGATCATCAACCGCGAAATACCGGCGAAGATCATCTACGAAGACGATCAAGTGCTGGCCTTTCACGACATTGCCCCCCAGGCACCGGTCCACTTTCTGGTTATCCCGAAGAAACCGATCCGCACGATTAATGACCTGACCGAAGAAGACAAAGGCCTGGCAGGTCACATCCTGTTTACTGCGCAACGTCTGGCGAAAGAGCTGGGCTGTGAGGATGGATTTCGCGTGGTCATGAACTGCAATGAGCTGGGCGGACAGACCGTCTATCACATTCATATGCATGTTCTGGGTCAGCGTCAGATGAACTGGCCGCCGGGTTAATCCCGATATTCAAAGACTTGCAGTAAGGCTGGAGCCCGCCAGGGCTCTAGCCAGCTGATCCAGCTCAAGCCTCATCTGGCGGATTGGGGTAGACTGGCCCCATGGTTTTTCCGGAGGTGCCCATGGCTACCGAACGTCACTACTCCCCTATCGACCGTATCCTTTTACAGGCCGACGCTGCGATGCGCACGCTGTTGCCGTCCAAGGGATACTCCTCTCGTCCCTCGCCCGCCCTCGTCCAGCCCGAAGTTGCGATGAGTGACGTTGATACTCGGCACGTTGCAGGCCTGATGCGTATCAACCACACAGGTGAAGTGTGCGCCCAGGCGTTGTATCAAGGGCAGGCACTCACCGCCAAATTGCCCGATATACGCAAAGCGATGGAGCATGCCGCAGAAGAAGAGATTGACCATCTGGTCTGGTGTGAACAGCGCATTCACCAGTTGGGCAGCCATACCAGCGTACTCAATCCACTATTTTACGGCTTGTCCTTCGGCATCGGCGCCGCAGCAGGGTTGATCAGCGACAAGGTCAGCCTGGGTTTCGTCGCAGCGACCGAAGATCAGGTCTGCAAACACTTGAATGAGCACCTTGAGCAACTTCCCGCCGAAGACGAAAAGTCCCGTGCGATTCTTGAGCAGATGCGTGCCGACGAAGAACACCACGCACAAAGCGCGCTGGATGCAGGCGGCTTCCGCTTCCCGGCGCCGGTCAAGTTTGGCATGAGCGTGCTGGCCAAGCTCATGACCAAAAGCACTTATCGTATTTAAACCCGATAAATCGCGAGCACAAAAAAAGGCGCCTTTAGCAGGCGCCTTTCTTTTTGCATTGAATCCTAGACGGCGACGTTAACGTTGCGGCCGTAGAAGATTTCCAGCATTTCGTGCTTGACCTTGGCGGTCACCTGATCGCGTTGCACCGGGGACAGATTGCTGGTCGCGTCGCCGAACAGGTAGTTATCCAGTTCGAAGTTCTTGAGCAGCATCTTGGTGTGGAACAGGTTCTCCTGATACACGTTCACGTCTGTCATCTGGTAACTGTTGCGCGTGTCTTCAGAGAGGTAGTTCTGAATCGAGTTGATCTCATGGTCGATGAAGTGCTTCTTGCCTTCAACGTCACGGGTGAAGCCGCGCACACGATAGTCGACCGTCACGATGTCTGATTCGAACTTGTGAATCAGGTAGTTCAGCGCTTTAAGCGGTGAAATCACCCCACAGGTTGACACGTCGATGTCCACACGGAAGGTCGCGATACCGTCAACCGGGTGAATTTCCGGATAGGTATGGACGGTGATGTGGCTCTTGTCGAGGTGCGCCAGAATGGTTTCCGGCAGCGGGCCCGGCGACTCTTCGATCTGGCTTTCGGTAGGCGTCACCGGCTGCTCGGAAATCAGAATAGTCACGCTGGCGCCTTGAGGATCGTAATCCTGGCGGGCGATGTTGAGGATGTTGGCGCCAATGATATCTACGACATCGGTCAGAATCCGCGTCAGGCGTTCGGCGTCGTACACACTGTTGATGTACTCGACGTAAGCCTGCTGGTCCTGCGGGGTTTCCGCATAGCAGATGTCATAGATGTTGAAGCTCAAGGTCTTTGTCAGGTTATTGAACCCGTGGAGCTTGAGTTTGCTTTTCACCGTTAAAAACTCTCTATATATGTGCGGCCCAAGCCACGTGATCAAGCATGCCCGTCAGTTGAGCGAAGCTCAGCTGCGTAGGACGGTTAACACCTCTTCGCGGTGGCGATTTTGGTTGTCTGGTCGGGAGCGGCCGCAAACAACCTGCGCATCCTGCTCCCTGAAAAAGGGGCGCATTATGCAGACGTCAGGAGCTGTCTGCCAGAGTGTGCGCCGCTTTTATGATAATTGGGTGTCGTTAGCCCAATTCAATGATTTCGTAGTCGTGAGTAATCTCGACCCCGGCGTTGCCGAGCATGATCGAGGCTGAGCAGTATTTCTCGGCGGACAGCTCGATGGCGCGCTTGACCTGAGCTTCTTTCAAGCCACGGCCCTTCACCACAAAATGCAGGTGAATTTTGGTGAATACCTTTGGGTCTTCAGTGGCGCGTTCGGCTTCCAGAAAGGCCTCGCAGCTTTCTACTGGCTGGCGCGACTTCTTCAGAATGCTGACCACATCGAAGTTGCTGCAACCGCCGAGGCCGATCAGCACCATCTCCATAGGGCGCACGCCCAGATTGCGACCGCCACTCTCGGGCGGGCCGTCCATCACCACTACGTGACCACTGCCGGATTCACCGAGGAACATGGCTTCACCAGCCCATTGAATGCGTGCTTTCATCGCCAGGGGCTCCAATGCTGAAAAGGCGGCCAGCTTAGCACAGCGCTCGCCACGCTCTGAACGTACCGAGAAATTCCACTTTAAGACCAACCTGTAGGAAATTTCCGAAATGGTCTCAAATGAGATCCAAAAAGCTGGCTAAATGCAATCTGCTGCCGATAACGCTAACAATGCCTCCGGCGATGTACTTTTTCAGGACAAAAGAATGCTAGCTATTCCCCTGTCATCAAAGACCAAGCACCTGGAAAAGTTTCTGGCTCACGCCCAGCGTCGCCGCTATCCGGCCAAATCCAACATCATTTGTGCAGGGGATCGTTCCGAGTCCTTGTTCTTTATCATCAAAGGCTCGGTCACCGTGCTGATCGAAGATGATGAAGGCCGCGAGATGATCGTTGCCTACCTGAACTCCGGAGATTTCTGCGGCGAGCTTGGGCTTTTCGAACCTGTCGGAAATGAAAAAGAGCGCAGCGCCTGGGTGCGTGCCAAGACCGAGTGCGAAATTGCTGAAATCAGCTACAGCAAATTCCGCGAGATATCCCTGCTGGAACCGGAAATCCTCTACGCCCTTGGCGCCCAGATGGCCGAACGTCTGCGCAACACCACGCGCAAGGTTGGCGACCTGGCCTTTCTCGATGTTACTGGCCGTGTCGCCGGTACGCTGCTGGATTTGTGCAAGCAGCCGGATGCAATGACTCACCCCGACGGCATGCAGATCAAGATAACGCGCCAGGAAATCGGACGCATTGTGGGATGTTCACGAGAAATGGTTGGCCGGGTGCTCAAAGCGCTGGAAGAACAGAAACTGGTCCACGTCAAAGGCAAGACGATGGTGGTGTTCGGGACGCGTTGAGAAGCCAATCGGGGGCTATCGCTGAATCACCCATAGGCATGGATTGAAAGGCATGGATTGAAATCTTATCTCCCGTGGGAGCGAATTCATTCGCGAAAGCGGTATCTGAAGCGATAGATATGCATTGAATGGACTGGCCTCTTCGCGAATGAATTCGCTCCCACAGGTCGTGGGCTCACCTTTGCCCCGATAACAGCGAAAGTCCTTCCTGATAGGTCTGCGCCAACCTCTCCAACACACCCTCAACCGCAAACGCCTCGCGCAATGCAATATGGCTGTCGGCTCGCACGCGCTGATCAAGCTCGCAGATTTCGTTGAAGCGATTAACGGCGGCGACCATTTCATGCCGTTCGTTATCGACCAGCAATGCACCGTGGGCGAGCACGACAGGCCTCAGTCCACCTTGACTCTGGCGCCAACGCTGGGCAGTGCCGACCATCTTGCGGCCATCAAGATTGACGTTGAAGCGACCGTCACAAAACGCACCTTCCACCTCGCCCAACGAAGCAGCGCCGCCCAACTCATTCAAAACATCCAGAATCGGCTGACACAGACGGCGATAGGCGAGTTCGATACGGTCGCGATCCGGGTCACTTGCAGGCTGGGCGTAAACCAGGGCGATGTTCACCGTGGCTGACGACTGCGGAACCGGCTCACCTCCGGTTTCCCGCAACAGAATTGGCCAGCCGCTGTCAGCCAGTGTTTCGCTGGCCTCTACAAATCCGGGCAAACGGCTCATGCGGCGAGGCATCACCAGCGCTCGATCGCTCGGTCGCCAGAGCAGTAATGCAAAATCGGAATTCCCGTCACAGACTGAGGCAAGCAAGTCCTGCTCGGCTTTCAGGCCAGCTTCGACGCAGATATCAATCACCGAACCAGACATGTTGATCCTCTGTAAAACCTGTCGAAGCGACGCCCAGGAATGATCAGTCCAGGGTAGAGCTGCGCACCGGCGGCGTACCGCGCTCAGGGAAGAACAGGCGCTGCAGTTCATCACCCGGATGCTCGGCGCGCATGAACGCTTCGCCCACCAGAAAGGAATACACATCGCTGATTTCCATCAACTCGACATCGGCACGGTTGAGAATGCCGCTTTCAGTGATGACCAGACGATCACGAGGAATACGCGGGAGCAAATCCAGCGTGGTTTCCAGGCTCACTTCGAAGGTGTGCAGGTTACGGTTGTTAACGCCGACCAGTGGCGTATCGAGGGTTTTCAATGCGCGCTCCAGCTCATCGCCGTCGTGCACTTCAACCAATACGTCCAGCCCGACGCTTTTCGCGACCGAAGCCAGCTCAGCCATTTTCACGTCATCCAGCGCAGAGACAATCAGCAGCACACAATCAGCGCCAAGGGCGCGGGCTTCAATGATCTGATAGGGATCAATCATGAAGTCCTTGCGGATCACCGGCAGCTTGCACGCAGCACGCGCCTGCTGCAGATAAGCATCAGCACCCTGGAAGTAATCGACATCGGTCAGCACCGAGAGGCAGGTCGCCCCGCCCTTCTCATAGCTTCGGGCGATGTCGGCAGGTACGAAGTTCTCGCGAATCACGCCCTTGCTCGGCGATGCCTTTTTAATTTCGGCAATGACCGCCGGCTGCTTGCGCTTGGCTTGCTCGATCAACGCGTTGGCAAAGCCGCGAACCGGGTCAGCCGCTGCAGCCAGCTTCTCGACTTCAGCCAGGCTGACGGAAGCACTGCGAGCTGCAACCTCCTCGGCCTTACGGGCAAGAATCTTTTCCAGAACTGTTGGCACGCTCATTCTTCATTCTCCTGCTTGAATACCGCGGTAAAGGCACCCAATTCTTCAAGCTTCTCCCGGGCCAGGCCGGTATGAAGCGCATCGTGAGCCAACTCGACACCTTCTTTGAGCGTGTAGGCATGATCAGCAGCATAGAGCGCTGCGCCCGCATTGAGCACGATCATTTCAGCCGCTTTCTGGCCGTGTTCCGTTTTGCGCCGACCCAACGCATCGCGGATCAGGACCAGCGAAGCTTCAGGGCCGTCAACGCTCAGGCCAAACAGGCTCTGGCTTTTCATGCCCAGATCTTCAGGCTGCACCCAATATTCGGTGACTTCGCCGTTTTTTAGTTCAGCCACGAACGTCGGTGCAGCAAGACTGAACTCATCCAGGCCATCCTGCGAATGCACCACCAGTACATGCTTGCTGCCCAGACGAAGCAGAACTTCGGCCAAGGGGCGGCACAGGGCCTGACTGAATACGCCCACTACTTGATGGCGCACACCGGCCGGATTCGTAAGCGGGCCGAGCATATTGAACAGGGTACGCAAGCCGAGATCGCGACGCGGGCCTGCGGCATGTTTCATTGCGCCATGATGAGCCTGGGCGAACATGAAACCGATGCCCACGCTGTCAATGCAGCGCGCCACTTGTACCGGCGTGAGGTTGAGGTATACGCCAGCCGCTTCCAGCAAATCAGCGCTGCCGCTCTTGCCCGAGACTGCGCGGTTGCCGTGCTTGGCGACGGTACAACCGGCTGCGGCAACCACGAAAGAAGACGCCGTCGAAACGTTGAAAATGTTAGCGCCGTCACCGCCGGTGCCCACTACGTCTACAACGCCATCGAGGGTTTTCAGCTCAACCTTGTCGGCCAGCTCACGCATGACCGAAACCGCACCGACAATCTCATCGATGCTTTCGCTCTTCATGCGCATGCCCATCATGAAAGCGCCAATCTGCGCTTCCGTGCACTGCCCGGTCATGATGGCGCGCATGACGTCGCTCATCTCGGCAGTACTCAAATCCAGATTATCGACAACACGCCCCAGAGCGGTCTTGATGTCCATTGGCTTAGTCATAACGAATCCTTAACCCTGACGGGTGCCGCCGGTTTGCTTGAGGAAGTTGGCGAACAGCTCGTGGCCCTGCTCGGTCAGAATTGATTCAGGGTGAAACTGGATGCCCTCGACGTTCAGTGTCTTGTGGCGCAGGCCCATGATTTCGTCTCTCGAACCATCTTCCAACGCAGTCCAGGCTGTCACTTCGAGGCAATCAGGCAGGGTGTCAAGTTTGACAACCAGCGAGTGATAGCGGGTAACGGTCAGAGGGTGATTCAACCCTTCGAACACGCCGTGATCCTCATGAACCACCGGACTGGTCTTGCCGTGCATGACCTGACGGGCGCGCACAACGTCACCGCCGAACGCCTGACCAATTGACTGATGACCAAGGCATACACCCAGAATCGGCAGTTTGCCGGCGAAGTGTTTGATCACCTCCAGCGAGACACCCGCTTCATTCGGCGTACAAGGGCCGGGCGATACCACAATGCGCTCAGGGTTGAGGGCTTCGATCTCGGCAACGGTCAATTCGTCGTTGCGGATCACCTTGACGTCGGCACCCAGCTCACCGAAGTACTGCACGACGTTGTAGGTAAAGGAATCATAGTTATCGATCATCAGCAGCATTTGGCTTAAACCCATTGAATTACTGACTATTTTTTCAACCTTCAAAATCGCTGCCGATTGAGTGCCCGCTAGTGTAACGACCGGGGGTTGACCCGGAAAAGCGGCAGGGCGGAGTTTTAAAGGCGTATCAGGAGGTCCGGACAGGCCGGAAGAGAATAAGTCAGGCGCGCCAACGCCAGCGGGCGTGAGCCTTGATAACGCGCATCAAGAGTTTGCTGACGATCAACACAGGGGAGGTCTCATTTTTACGTTCCGGCACATTAGCGTACCGAGGGATGGCGCGCAATATCACATAACCTTGGCAAGATGATCAAAATCTACTTTTGGAGTCACTAACCAATCAAATCTGTAAAGCAGCGAATACACATCAACCATAACGCCAACCGCTGGGCGGTTAATGACTATTTAGCCGGTCGTGCAGGGTTCAGATAGCTACTTTTCCTTAAGCATTAAAAAAACAAAAAAGGAACCTGATCATGCTCAGACCCCGACGGTTTGCGGCGCTTGTCGCTTGCTTGCTGGTTTCAGCCTGCCCTGACAGCTGGGCAGCCTCTTCGCCTTATTCAACCATGGTGGTATTCGGTGACAGCTTGGCCGATGCCGGGCAGTTTCCCGATGCGGATGGCCCAATGGGATCGACGCTACGTTTCACCAACCGTACCGGGCCAACTTATCAGGACGGCAGCGGCGAGATTTTCGGACTGAACTCATCGACCTTGCTGGGTCTGAAACTCAATGTTGCTCAGGCCGACCTCGCGGCCTCCACGTCGCCAGTGAACGCCGCCTCAGGTTTGGCAGACGGCAACAACTGGGCGGTAGGAGGAGATCGTACCGATCAGATTTATGATGCAATCACCTCGCAGTCCAACGTTATCAACCCCGATAACGGAGCAGTTTTACGCAGCCGACCGGGTTACCTGATCGCTAACAACTTTCGGGCAGATCCTGACGCCCTGTACTACTTGACCGGGGGCGGCAATGACTTCCTGCAGGGCCGAGTGCTGAGTCTGTCGCAGTCCCGGGAGGCCGCAGATCGTCTTGCCGACAGTGCCCAGGTCCTGCAGCAAGCGGGGGCTCGATACATCATGGTCTGGCTGCTGCCAGACATCGGTCAGACGCCAGCCGTGTCCGGCACCATCCTGGCACCCGTCACTTCAATACTGAGCGGTGTATTCAACGCCCAACTGATCAGCCGCCTGGCGCAGATCGATGCGCAAATAATCCCGCTGAATATCCCACGCTTCGTTGCGGAAACGTTGAATGAGCCAGCCCGCTTTGGTCTCGCCGCAGATCAGAATCTAACAGGAACATGCTTCAACGGTAACAACTGCGATGAGAACAACACCTACGGGATAAGTAGTGCTACGCCGGACCCGAGTAAATTACTGTTCAACGATGGGGTGCATCCCACCGTCACCGGCCAGCGGCTGATCGCCGATTACGCCTACTCGTTGCTGGCAGCGCCTTGGGAAATCAGCCTGCTGCCGGAAATGGCCAACGGCACATTACGTGCGCAACAGGATGAACTGAGGAGCCAATGGCTAGCGGATTGGGGAAATTGGCAGGGCGTCGGGCAGTGGCGTGCGATTGTCGCCGCTGGTGGTCAGAAAATGGACTTTGATGCACAGGACAACTCAGCGAATGCTGACGGTCATGGCTACAACGTGACCGTTGGCGGCAGTTATCGACTCGCCGATCATTGGCGAGTCGGCATGGTGGGCGGAGCTTATCGGCAACAACTGGACGCCGGGGATCGGGATTCGGACTACAAACTCAATAGCTATCTGGCGACTGCCTTTGTCCAGTATCAGGCGAACCATTGGTGGGGTGATCTTACTGCCTCAGGTGGACATCTGGATTACGAGAATGCCGAGCGCAAATTCGCACTGGGTATCAGCCAGGGGAATGAGAAAGGCGATACGGATGGTGAAATCTGGGGAGCCAGTACAAGACTGGGATTTGATATCGCGGGCGCCAACAGCCCTTGGCATTTATCGCCCTTCATCAGCGCGGACTACGCACATGTGAACGTGAATGGCTATTCGGAAAAAGGCACTCGCTCAACGGCCCTGACCTTTGATGACCAGACTCGCAAGTCACGACGCCTGGGTGCTGGGTTGCAGGGCAAGTTTCAGGTCACCCCCACGACGCAGCTGTTCGCCGAAGTAGCGCATGAGCGGGAGTTTGAAACTGATCAACAGGAGGTGACCATCGCCTTGAACAGCCTGCCGCTCAATGATTTCACCCTTGAAGGCTACACGCCGCAACGAGACCTGAACCGCGCCACTCTTGGCGTCAGCCAGAAACTGACCCGAGACCTGAGCCTGCGGGCCAATTACAACTGGCGCAAGAATGATGACGTGATGCAGCAAGGGGTGAATCTGGCAGTGAGTCTGGACTTTTAAAACTCGTACTTGGCCGACAAGGTAAAGTTACGCGGTGCTCCATACACGCTGCGGCCACCAAATGGCGCACTAGCCAGGCCTTCGTAGTAAACCTTGTCAAACACGTTGTTGAGACTCAGCTGGGTCGAAAGATTCGGATTGACCTGATAGCGAGTCATCAGGTCAACCAGCGTGAATGCATCCTGCTCGACTGTGGTCGGTTGGTTCAGATAAGTACCGACGTTGTAGGTGCGTGTCTGGCTGTAGACCGCACCGCCAACATGCCATTTGTTCAGATCGCCCGGCAGCCGGTAGTTGGTTGAAAGCTTGAACAAGTGGCGAGGCAGGTCGGTGTCGAACAGGCGGCCCACATTGGCCGGATCGGAATCGCTCTTGTACTTGGCTTCGGTAAAAGTGTACCCGGCACCCACCTGCCAATTCGGCGTGAGGGCACCATTGATCTCCAGATCAATGCCTTGACTGCGTACTTTTCCGGATGCCTCGTAACACGAAATGCCCGGATACGTAGGGCAGGTCTGAGCAGGGTTGTCGACTTCCCGCGCTCGGTTCATTTGATCGATCTGGAATACCGCAGCGCTGGCGTTCAACGTGCCGTCGAAGTATTCGCCCTTGATGCCGACCTCATAGTTCTTGCCCGTGATGGGCTCCAGCATCTTGCCGCTGGTGTCTTGAGAGGTTTGCGGCTGGAAGATATCCGTGTAGCTGACATACACCGAGTGGTTGGCATTGAGGTCGTAGATCAACCCGGCATAACGGGTCACATTCCGAGTGACCTTAAAGTCGGTGCTCGGGTTATTGAGGATATCCTGGTTGTAGTCATACCAGTCCAGGCGGCCCCCCAAGATCAGCTTGAGCGGGTCGGCCAGACTCCAGCGGGTGGTGACATAGACGCTTTTCTGTTCGATATCGGTGAGCGTGCCATAGGTGTGAGTCACACTAGGCCGAGGATTGGCGCTGGGATCCCACTGACCCAGCAAGATGCCGTTCACATTTGGCGCGTATCCCCCATTGGTTTCCTTGAGTGACTTACGCCAGCTGCTACCCAGCACCAGCTCATGTTCGCGCCCGAGCATCCGAAAGGGACCGCTGGCAAACGCGTCATAGCTGGTCTGTTCGTATTCGGAGTTTTGCTCCACGATACGCTGCTGCCAGGTGTTGCCCACAGGCCGCAGGAACGAGGCGAGAATGTCTGAGTCAGTCCAGTTCTTGATCGCCGCCAGACGCAAGTTCCAGCCGTTATCGAAACGATGGTCCAGCTCGGTGAAGACGCTTCTGGTGTCCTTGTCCCAATATTCCCAGTCGTTGCCGAAATAGGAAGAACGTGACAGATGAAGGTCGCCGCCATCAGCGTCCACCGGGATACCGCCCCAAGTAGTGTTGTTATTGTCGTTCTGATACGAACTGCCGAAGGTCAGCGTCGTATTGTCGTTAAGGTCGGCCTCGCCAATGGCGTAGAAAAGGCCCAGCTCGTTTGATTCAACATCCCGAAAACTGTTCTTGTCGTTGTAGCTGCCAACTACCCGACCGCGCACTGTGCCTTCGTCGTTCAGCGCCCCCGAGGCGTCCAGTTCGGTACGGTAGTTATCCCAACTGCCGACGCTGCCACTGACGCTGACTTTGGCTTCTCGAGTCGGACGTTTTCTGACCAGGTTTATCGCCGCCGACGGCGTACCGGCACCTTGCATCAAGCCCGTTGCACCCCGCACGATCTCTACCCGGTCGTACATCGCCAGATCAGGTGATGGCACGAAGTCACCGTCATAAGCCGTGGCAAGACCGTCGTACATCAGGTTTTCTACCTGAAAACCACGGGAATAAATCAACGGGCGCACCGCGCTGAATTTCTGCACCGTAACGCCGGGAGTGTTCTTCAGCGCATCCTCCAGGTTGACCATCGCCTGATCATCCATGCGCTGGCGGGTGATGACCGTGACCGATTGCGGCGTCTCGCGCATGGTCAAAGGCAATTTGGTTGCCGTCTGCATTGCACCGGTGCTGTAGGAGCCCGAGTCCTCGGTAGTGGCACCCAAGCCCAGACCGTAAATGCTTGTAGCCCCCAATTCCAACGCCGAACTCGTTGCAGCCGACACCAGCACGTAACCACCATTAGCCTGGCGCTGAGCTTGCAGACCGCTGCCTGCCAGCAGCCGCGCCAACCCGTCCTCTACAGAGTAAGTACCCACCAGCCCCTGGGATTTCAGACCCTGAGTGTGTGCCGCGTCAAATGACAGAGTGACGTTGGCCGCAGTGGCGAACAGACTGAGCGTCGTCCCCAGCGGACCGGCAGCGATCTGATAGGTAATGTTCTGGCTTTGCGCCGCAGCCTGGGCCGGCAAAAGCAATGCCACGGGCAACGACATCAAGGTCAGGCCATACAACGCCAAAGGTGCCATACGGGTAAATGCACTGGCTGTCTTGAGGGGCAATCGGGTCATGGATTTACATTCCGTCGGCTGGCAAATATGCGGCTCTGTTCGCCGCTTAAAGTGATTGGCCGTATGAGAATGAAAATCAGCAACCCGATCGGATGAATTATTTACAGCGGTTCACACCGCCTCAATGCTGACCCAGTAACGCGTCAGGAACTTCACCTTCACAGGCAAAGATACCCCGAGGTTTTCCAGTATCGTGTCGGTGTCGTCTATGCGAAATGCACCTGACAGACGCAAGTGCGCAATGCTGTCAGCACAACGCACGAATCCGTGGCGATACCGCGACAGCTCGGTAATAAAATCCCCCAGACGCCACTCGATCACGGTGAGCATGCCTTGGGCCCATGCGCCCGCACCCGGTGGCACGGGCGTGGGCATAGTGATCTCGTCACGAGTAAATTCCACGCGCTGGCCCGCCTCCAGGCGAAATGGTACCGACGGATTGCTACTGGCACGCACCTCTACAGCATGCTCCATCACGCTGACCTCCGAGGTCGCCCCATCGCTACGCACGCTGAAGCGAGTTCCCAAGGCACGCACCTGCCCTTCGGAGGTATGCACCACAAAGGGTCTATTGGCAGGATCGCTCGCGGTCTGGATCAGGATTTCACCGCGACGCAGGCGAATCAGCCGCAAACCCGAGTCATAGCTGATATCCACAGCGCTGTCGGTATTCATATTCAGGGTACTGCCATCGCTCAAGCGCAGCTCCCGACGTTGACCTTTACTGGTGTGGTATTGCGCCAGGGCGCCTTGCACAGCGGTTGAATCCTTAAGGGTCCAGCCCGCTGTTCCGGCGGCCAGTAGTAGCGCGAGGGTTTTGAGCACTGCCCGGCGACGGGCACGTACACCCACCAGAGTCGGCAAGGCAACTTCCTGAGGCAGGCTTGAGAACTGACTTTGTAGTCTTTCGACGCGCGCCCAGGCCTGGGCATGCGCCGGATTCGCCGCAACCCAATCGCTCCATGCCTGACGTTGCGCAGCGTTTGGTACCGAAGAGTTGAGCTGCACATACCAGGTGGCAGCTGCTTCCAGCGTCTTGTGGTCAAGGACAGCCATCAGTCGTCCGTTAGCGCAAGACAGTGGGTCATCGCTCGAATCATATGATTCTTCACGGTGGTGACCGAAACACCATGGCGCTCGGCGGCAGCAACGTAGGACAAACCTTCAAGCTGCACCGCGAGAAATAACTGCCGGGTACGCTCACCTAGTCCATCCAGCATCAGATCCACCGCTGTCAGGGTTTCCAGAATCAGCAGACGGGTTTCAGGAGAAATATCCAACGGTTCCGGGCGCATCGCCAAGGCAGCCAGATAGGCCTGCTCCACTGCTCGACGGCGGAACTTGTCAATCATCAGCGCCCTAGCCACGGAGCTCAAATAAGTGCGTGGCTCACGAATCGCCTCGACATTACGTGCCGTCAGTACCCGCAGGAATGTGTCCTGGGCAAGGTCCGCGGCCTCGTTGGCACAACCCAGTCGAACCCTCAGCCAGCCCTTGAGCCAGCCGTTGTGTTCGCTATAAAGGGAACCGAGCGCGCAATGATCCGATGCAGGCATGGAAGATACGACCAGAGCAGTTAATGATAATGACTCGCATTATTCGTTAATGTCTGATCGTAACGCAAGGGATGAAATCTGCAGTGCGCCGGGGTTCCTAAAAAGCTGACCTGTGGGAGCAGTGCCTCACTGCTCCTGCTCAGCCAGCGCCACGGCGCGGAACATCGCGCGGCGTTTGTTCAGGGTTTCTTCCCATTCCAGCGCAGGCACCGAGTCAGCCACGATGCCGCCACCGGCCTGTACATGCAGTTCGCCGTTCTTGATGACCGCGGTCCGGATCGCAATCGCGGTGTCCATGTTGCCGTTCCAGGCCAGATAACCCACAGCGCCGCCGTAGACGCCACGTTTCACGGGCTCCAGTTCGTCGATGATTTCCATGGCGCGGATTTTCGGTGCGCCAGACAAGGTGCCTGCTGGAAGGATCGCCCGCAGTGCATCCATCGCCGTCAGGCCGCTTTTCAACTGACCGGTGACGTTGGACACGATGTGCATCACGTTGGAGTAACGCTCAATGACCATTTTCTCGGTGAGCCGGACCGAACCGATTTCCGAAACACGGCCAGTATCGTTGCGCCCCAGATCGATCAGCATCAAGTGCTCGGCGATTTCCTTGTCATCGGACAGCAGGTCTTCTTCCAGCGCCAGATCAGCTTCTTCGTTCGCACCGCGAGGGCGGGTGCCGGCAATCGGGCGAACGGTGATCAGGTTGTCTTCAACACGCACCAGCACTTCCGGAGAACTGCCGACCACATGGAAGTCGCCAAAGTTGAAGAAATACATGTAAGGCGTCGGGTTGAAGCAGCGCAGTGCCCGATACAGATCAATCGGTGCAGCCTTGAAGTCAATGGACATACGCTGCGACGGAACCACCTGCATGACATCGCCCGCCAGGATGTATTCCTTGATGGTATCGACCGCCCGCTCGTAGTCATCCTGGGTGAAACTTGAGCGGAATACCGGATCAGCCGCTTGCGGCCGGGTCAGGTCCAGGCCACGACGCGGGGTGATGGGCTGGCGCAGTTGTTCCATCAGTTCGTCGAGACGGGCCAGGCCGTTTTCGTATGCGTCCTGCTGGGCCGGGTCGACCAACACGATAGCGTGCATCTTGCCCGCCAGGTTATCGAACACGACGACGGCATCAGACACCATCAGCAGGATATCTGGCACGCCCAACGGATCAGGATTCGGGCATTTGCCGAGACGCTTCTCGACATAGCGAACACAGTCATAACCGAAGTAACCCACCAGCCCGCCGTTGAAACGTGGCAGGCCAGGAATGGTCGGCACGTTGTAACGCGCCTTGAAGGTTTCAACGAACGCCAGCGGGTCTTCGGTCTCAAGATGCTCGATCTCGACGCCGTCGTGAGTGACACGAACATCGTGATCGTGAACGCGCAAGACCGTGCGGCATGGCAAACCGATGATCGAGTAACGGCCCCATTTCTCGCCGCCCTGCACCGACTCCAGCAGATAGGAGTTCGGTTGGTCGGCAAGCTTGAGGTAGATCGACAGCGGCGTGTCGAAGTCGGCCAGGGTTTCGTAGGCAAGCGGGATGCGATTATAGCCAGCAGCAGCCAAACGCAGGAATTCTTCGCGATTCATCATCAGCCTCATTGGTGAGGGTTAGCAGTCAGGTAAGCAAACAGTGCCGGTAAACGTATCCGGCCGGATTCAAGTCAGGCGCGCCAACGCCAGCGGGCCAAGGCCTTGATGACTTTCATCCAGAGTTTGCGAGTGACCACCACGATGGAATCTCTAAAGGAGGGATCTTTGATTTCCGGCAACAGTATCCCAGCGTCCAGATCCAGGCAACCGGGAATCAGACGTCGCAGGTCATCAATGACCAGCGCCGGGGACTCTTCTTCAATCGGTCGACCATGGTTGTAGCCGTAGCTCATGGCAACACAGGGCACACCAGCGGCTTTGGCTGCCTGCACGTCGCTGCGTGAATCCCCGACGAACAGCGACTGCGAGGCTGGAATATTGGTCATCTTCATGACAAAGAACAGCGCCGCCGGATCAGGCTTTTTCGTCGGCATGGTGTCGCCACCGATGATCAGGCGGAAAAAGCGGCCCAGTTTCATCTCATCCAGCAGCGGCGCGACGAACCGTTCCGGCTTGTTGGTGATCAGCGCCATCTCCACGCCCATCTTCTGCAACCACTTCAGGGTTTCACGAACGCCAGGATAGACGACCGTGAACTCATGCTTTTCGGCATAGAACTTCATGAAGATTTCCAGCGCCTGATCGGCCTGGGCATCATCGACGCCACTGTGGTCCAGATCATTGGCCAGAGCGCGGCGTACCAGAACAGGCGCACCGTTACCGATCCAGTTTCTGACCTGCGCCAGACCGGCCGCAGGACGACCCAGTTCAAGCAGCATTTTGTCGACTGCTACGGCCAGATCGGGTACCGAATCCACCAGGGTACCGTCCAGATCAAACATGATCAGCTTTGGCAGGCGCCCCGGAAACAGTTGCTCGAAGCCGCTCATGCGCGGGACAGCGCCAGTTCTGCGCGCATCTTGTCGATGACTTGCTTGTAGTCCGGGGTATTGAAGATGGCGGAACCGGCGACAAAAGTATCAGCACCGGCGGCGGCGATCTCACGGATGTTATTCACGTTCACGCCACCGTCGATTTCCAGACGAATGTCCAGACCCGAGGCATCAATCAAGGCGCGCGCCTCACGCAGTTTGTTCAGCGTCCCCGGGATGAATTTCTGACCGCCAAAGCCAGGGTTGACGCTCATGAGCAGGATCATGTCGACCTTGTCCATCACGTACTCCAGCAAGTTCAGCGGAGTCGCCGGGTTGAATACCAGGCCCGCCTTGCAACCGCCCTCTTTGATCAACTGCAACGAGCGATCAATGTGCTGCGTCGCCTCCGGATGGAAAGTGATGTAGCTGGCACCCGCTTCGATGAAATCGCCGATGATGCGATCCACCGGGCTGACCATCAAGTGCACATCAATGGGTGCCGTCACGCCATATTTACGCAGCGCCGAGCACACCATCGGACCGATGGTCAGGTTCGGCACATAGTGGTTGTCCATCACATCGAAGTGAACAATGTCGGCACCAGCGGCCAGCACAGAGTCAACTTCCTGACCCAGACGGGCGAAGTCGGCGGAGAGAATCGATGGAGCAATGAGGAAGGGCTGCATGACGCACCTTTTTGAACAGAATCACGGTGGCGCGCATTGTACTCCAGTGGCAGTTGCAAGCTATAAGCTATAAGCCACAAGCTAGCTACAAGCCAAAAGCCAAAAGCTGAAGGTGCCCTAGCCAAATACTGCTTTAGCTTGAAGCTTGAAGCTTCCCGCTTGCCGCTCACTCAATCTGAGTACGCAACTTCTCGCTACGCCCGCGTAACCACTCCAGCACCAGCAGCAATACCACCGAGAATCCGATCAGCAGCGTCGCAGCAGCAGCGATGGTCGGACTGAGGTTTTCCCGGATGCCGCTGAACATCTGCCTTGGCAGCGTCGCTTGCTCGGGGCCGGCGAGGAACAGCGTCACGACCACTTCATCGAAAGACGTCGCGAACGCGAACAGCGCGCCGGAGATCACACCCGGCGCAATCAGCGGCAAGGTCACCCGACGAAATGCGGTCAGTGGCGACGCCCCCAGGCTGGCAGCTGCCCTGACCAGGTTATGGTTGAAGCCCTGCAAAGTCGCCGACACGGTAATGATCACAAACGGCACACCCAACACCGCGTGAACCAGAATCAACGACAGGAAGCTGTTGCCCAGTCCCAGCGGCGCAAAGAACAGGTAGCTCGCCACGCCAATAATCACCACCGGCACCACCATCGGCGAAATCACCAAGGCCATGACCAGCGCCTTGCCGGGGAAGTTGCCGCGGGTCAGGCCAATCGCCGCCAGCGTGCCGAAAACCATGGCCAGCAAAGTCGCAGCGGGAGCGATGAGCAGGCTGTTCTTCAGCGCGCGCATCCACTCATTGGAATTGAAAAAGTCCTGATACCAATGCAGCGAGAAACCCTGCAGCGGGTAAACCAGAAAGCTGCCGGAGTTGAACGACAGTGGAATGATCACCAGCACTGGCAACACCAGGAACAAC
This sequence comes from Pseudomonas quasicaspiana, assembly GCF_021147825.1. Classification (NCBI taxonomy): domain Bacteria; kingdom Pseudomonadati; phylum Pseudomonadota; class Gammaproteobacteria; order Pseudomonadales; family Pseudomonadaceae; genus Pseudomonas; species Pseudomonas quasicaspiana. Next base: position 61,361 of record NZ_JAGTPI010000020.1, on the reverse strand, counting down.
AGGATCAGGCCACACAGGATGCGCAAGGCGTAGTACCAGACACGTTCCAGCGGCGAGGAATAAGAACTCAACATGGCAATGCTCCTCAGCTCAAACGCAGGCGGCTGGCGCCGACCAGCCAGCTATAGATCAGATAAAGCACAATGGTCGCTAACAGCAGCAGACCGCCCAGTGCCGTGGCCATACCCCAGTTGATGCTGGTGTTGGTATAAAAGGCGACAAAGTAGCTGACCATCTGGTCGTTCGGGCTGCCCAGCAATGCCGGAGTGATGTAGTAACCAATCGCCAGAATGAACACCAACAGGCAACCCGCGCCGATACCGGCATAGGTCTGCGGGAAATACACCCGCCAGAAGCTGGCAAACGGGTTGCAGCCCAGAGAGATAGCGGCACGCATATAAGTTGGCGAGATGCCTTTCATCACGCTGTAGATCGGCAGAATCATGAACGGCAACATGATGTGCACCATCGAGATGTAAACGCCGACCCGGTTGAACACCAGTTCCAGCGGTTTATCGATGATGCCCATGGCCATTAATGCACCGTTGATCAGACCACTGGATTGCAGCAACACGATCCATGCCGCCACCCGAACCAGAATCGACGTCCAGAACGGCAGCAACACTAGAATCATCAGCAAGTTGCTCTGCCGCGCAGGCAGGTTGGCCAGCAAATACGCCAGCGGGTAAGCCAGCACCAGGCAGATCAGGGTAATGACAAACCCCATCCAGAACGTGCGGGCGAAGATGTCCAGATAGATCGCTTGATCTGGCGTCGCAGGTGCCACTTCACCAAGGTCATCAATGCGATGGTCCACTGCGGCCAGCAAATAATAGGGGGTGACACTACTGGTATTGCGTCGGATCACCTGCCAATAGGCCGGATCTCCCCAACGCTCATCCAGTGCTTCGAGTGCATCTTTATAAGAAGCAGGCTCTTCCTTGAACGGCAGCGCACGCGCGGTGCTCGTCAACAGGCTGCGATAGCCAGCCAGTTCCATGTTCAGGCGCTTGGACAGATCGCCAAGGGTCGAATTCTTGCGGGTCTGGGCCAGATCCATGCTCAGTGCCTTGTAGACCGGCTCCGAGGGCAAGCCCTTGCCGTCCCATTTAGCGACTTCGATCACGGTAGTCGGCAAAGCATTGACCACTTCCGGGTTGCCGACGCTCTTGTAGAGCAGCGCCACAATCGGTACCAGAAATACCAGCAGCAAGAAGATCACTAACGGCGCGATCAAGGCCTGAGCCTTCCAGCGGTTGACCCGCTCGGCACGAGCCAGACGTTGCTTCAAGGTAGGGCTGGCGCCTTCAGTCAGGGGCACGGCGATGGCCATAGCGAACTCCGAAATCTTTGAACGAAGGGCGCATTCCCTACTGTAGGGAACACGCCCGGATCTAACTCAACCTGATGCGCTTACTTGGCAGCCCAAGAGTTGAAGCGCTGCTCCAGAGACTCACCGTTGTCATTCCAGAACGCCACGTCGATCTGCACCTGATCCTTGATGTTCTCAGGGGTAGTCGGCATGTTCTGCAGGGTTTCAGCGCTCAACAGTTTGACGGCGTCGGTATTGGCCGGACCGTAAGCGATGTTTTCCGAGAAAGTCTTCTGCTGCTCAGGCTGCAGGCTGTAAGCGATGAACTTCTTCGCCGCTTCGGCATTTTTCGAACCCTTTGGGATGGCCCATGCGTCGAAGTCGTATACGCCACCGGTCCATACCACTTTGAGTTTGCTTTCTTTGGCGACCGCAGCGATGCGACCGTTGTAGGCAGAGCTCATGACCACGTCACCCGATTGCAGGAACTGCGGCGGCTGTGCGCCCGCTTCCCACCACTGAATGCTTGGCTTGAGTTTGTCGAGCATCTTGAAAGCGCGGTCCTGACCGTCTTTGCTGGCCAGCACTTTGTAGACGTCTTTTGGAGCAACGCCGTCGGCCATCAGCGCGAACTCCAGGGTGTACTTGGCGCCTTTACGCAGGCCACGCTTGCCCGGGAATTTTTCGGTGTTCCAGAAATCTGCCCAACCGGTTGGCGCCGAAGCCAGTTTGTCGGCGTTGTAAGCCAGCACGGTGGACCAGACGAAGAAGCCAGCACCGCAATGAGAGATCGCGCCCGGCACGTATTTCGACTTGTCGCCGAACAGCGCAGGGTCGAGCTCTTCGAACATGTCTTCGTCGCAGCCGCGAGCCAGTTCTGGTGATTCAACTTCTACCAGATCCCAGGACACGCTCTTGGTGTCGACCATGGCTTTGACCTTGGCCATCTCGCCGTTGTATTCGCCAGCGATGATCTTGCCGTTACCGGCTTTATCCCAAGGTGCGTAGAAAGCTTTTTCCTGGGCTGCCTTGTTGGCACCGCCAAACGAAACGACGGTCAGGTCAGCGGCCATGGCTTGCGCGGCGCACATCATGCCCAGCGTGATTGCGGTGAACTTCAAAGATTTGAGCATTTGGTTGTTTTCTCCACGAGCAGTGTTGGTTTATGCGTTGTGGGCGATGAGTTCGCCTCTGGCTGATGCCTTTTTATTGATAGATCAATGCACGTGCTGCAAGGGATCGAGTGCGCGAACGTGCTCGATTTGCCATCCAATTGGCACGACATCGCCAACGCTCAGGGCCGGGTCCAGCTCGGCAATGGGCTGCTTGACGAAGAAGTCGGTTTTGCCTGCCACTTCCAGGCGCACACGAACGTGGTCGCCCAAATACACAAACTCTGCAACGCGACCGGAGAAACGGTTCGCGCAGCTCTCGCTGTTGCCATTCAAACTGATGCGCTCCGGGCGGATCGACAGGGTGACGTCATCGCCCACCTGGCCAACATTCACAGCCAGCGCCTCGACTTTCTCGCCCTTCTCCAGTTGCACAACGCAACGCTCGCCGGTATGGCTGAGCAGCTTGCCGCTAAGGCGATTGTTTTCGCCGATGAAGTTGGCTACGAAGGTGTTCTTCGGCTCTTCATAGAGATTGCGCGGGGGCGCGATCTGCTGGATTTCGCCCTGATGAAAAACGGCAACACGGTCGGACATGGTCAGCGCTTCACCCTGGTCGTGAGTCACGTAGACCACGGTCACGCCCAGACGCTGGTGCAGGTGTTTGATTTCCATCTGCATGTGTTCACGCAGTTGCTTGTCCAGTGCGCCAAGCGGTTCGTCCATCAGAACCAGTTGCGGCTCGAAGACCAACGCACGGGCCAGGGCCACACGCTGTTGCTGACCGCCAGACAGTTGCGCCGGGTAGCGATGAGCGAACGTGCCCAGCTGCACCATGTCCAGCGCACGCTTGACCTTCTCGCTGACGTCGGCCTTGCTCATGCCGCGTACTGTCAGCGGAAACGCCAGGTTTTCTGCGACGGTCATGTGCGGGAATAATGCATAGTTCTGGAACACCATGCCGATATCGCGTTTGTGCGGTGGCACGTTGTTGATGGCACGACCCGCGAGGAGGATTTCACCCGCTGTCGGCGTTTCAAATCCGGCCAGCATCATCAGGCTGGTGGTCTTGCCGGAGCCGGAAGGCCCGAGCAGGGTCAGGAACTCGCCTTTGCGAATGTCCAGGTTAAGGTCTTTGACGATAAGGGCTTCGCCGTCGTAGCTCTTCTGCACACCACGGAAGCTGACCAGAACATCATTAGCCCCAGCGCTTGAATCGACGTTGCTCATTACCCACACCTTTGTTTTGTCTGCGTGCGGTCAGCCTAGTTTAGGCTGCGAACCGCGCAAATCGGGGGGTAGGAGAGATTGGGGTAGGGATTGCCCTACAGGGATGGCGGGGATAGGTATGTGCTCGACGACGAATCTCATGACCTTATCGCGGGCAAGCCACGCTCCCACAGGGGAATCAAGCTCCTGTGGGAGCGTGGCTTGCCCGCGATAAGGTCAATGATGTCTCGGGCATGTCGTTTTCAGATCACAACAACTTATGCTCCATCGCATATTTCACCAGATCAGCCAGAGAATGCAGGTTCATCTTCTGCATCAGCCGTGCTTTGTGGGTGCTGATGGTCTTGCTGCTCAGGTTCAGTTGCTGGGCGATGTCGTTGACGTTGGCCCCCTGAGCCAAGCGTTCAAACACAGAGAACTCGCGCTCGGACAATAGCGAATGCAATGGCCTGTTATCCGTCAAGCCCACTTCGAAGACCATGCGATCCGCCAGATCCGGGTCGATGTAACGACCACCCGCCGCTACCCGTCGAATTGCCGTCAGCAGTAACGCCGGATCGCTGTCCTTGGTCGCATAACCGGCAGCCCCGACTTTCAAGGCACGCGCTGCCATCTGCGCTTCGTCGTGCATTGACAGCACCAGTATGGCTGGCGGATTGGTCAGTGCGCGAATACGCGGGATTGCCTCAAGGCCGTTCACTCCCGGCATGGAGATATCCAGCAGCACCACCTCGCATTCAGTCTGACGAAGAGCCTCAAGCAACTGCTCACCGTTACTGGCCTCGCCCACCACGAGCAAATCCTTGGCAAGGCCGATCAACTGCTTGATGCCTTCACGAACAATAGTGTGGTCTTCAGCTACCAGTACACGAATCACTTGTGTTGCTCCTGACCGGCTTGATGCAGCGGAATATAGGCGCGCAAGGTTGTGCCCTCACCTGACTGACTGTCCAGCTCCAGTCGACCGCCAAGCATTAACACTCGCTCGCGCATGCCCACCAGACCGAACGACACGACCTTACCCTGCGGCTGGACAAAACCAATACCGTCGTCGGCAATGGTCAGGCACATGACGCCATCGTCCAGCGTAAGGCTCACGTCCACGGTGTGCGCCTGAGCATGACGTATAACGTTGGTCAGCGCCTCCTGCAGAATCCGAAACATGCCGATGGCCAAAGCATCGCTGAGCGTCGGCAAATTATCAGGCACGTCCACCAGACACGGAATTTGCGTGCGCGCCTCGAACCGTTGCGCCTGCCATTCGATGGCCGACGCGATACCCGCATCGAGAATCGGCGGACGTAGCGCGGTCGCCACATCGCGTACTAACTGGAACAATTGCGATATCAGGCGCTTCATGCTGTTGAGCCGATCGCGCAAGCCCGGATCAAGATCGGCGTAAGCCAGCTCACACATGGACGTTTCCAGCTTGAGCACGGTCAACATCTGACCCAATTCGTCGTGAACTTCCCGGGCGATACGCGCCTTTTCCTCCTCGCGCACGCTTTCCAGATGCGCCGACAGCTCGCGCAGTTGTTCGTGGTAACGACGGCGCTCAGTTACGTCAGTGAGGAACACCACCAGATATTCGGACTCCTCGAAACGCAGGAAACTCAAGGAGACATCGGCAGGCAGAATGCTGCCGTCGGCACACACGCAATTGGTTTCGAATGTCTGAGCAATCCCTTCACTGGAGCGCGCACTTTTCCAAAGGCCCAGCCAGCGATCCATGTGCAGCGTAGGCTCAAAATCAATCAGCGGCCGATCCACTACGCCGCCGGACGAATAACCCAGCATGGCTTCTGCCGCATGGTTGGCATAGCGCACGCGACTGTCCCAGTTGACCCAGAGAATGCCCACAGTGCTTTGATCAATGGAAAACTGTGCCAGCTTTAACGCCTCTTCACCCGCCTCGCGCCGCGCCAGTTCTTCGCGAGCAAGCAACACATCGCGTTCCAGCGACTGCTGCTGACGTCGCTGCCATATAACGATGGCGGAACTGGCCAGCAGCAATACCAGCAGCAACAGGCAGATGTTTTGCCAGAAACCAGGCGACTCGCTGGCTTTCACAGCATTGAGCGGCAACCAGCGCGCATGCAACTGATCAAGCTCTTTGGCCGGAATCGCATGCAGGGCAGCGCTGATAATGTCCGCCAACTCAGGCACATCCCGACGGGAAGCGACTCGCAGTAATTGGGGATAGCCGATATCGCCGACAATACTCAGCCCGGCGAACTCCGGCTCCCGAGACAAGCGACTGAGCTGCGCTTCATCGAGCACGGCATAACGCGCCTGCTGACTCAACAATAATTGCAGCGCTTGCCGATCCAGCGGTACGCCTTGCAGGTTGATATGGGGATAGGTGTTACGCAGGTAGTCGGCGGTGACGCTGGGCATGCGAATCGCTACGCGCGTGCGGCTGTCGAGCTTCTCAAGGTCCACGACACCAGAGCCGTCGCGCTCGCCCACCACCAGTTGCGAAATCCGCAGATAGGGATCGGAAAACAGCCAGACACGAAGGCCGGCCGGGGTTTGAGTCAGACCGGGGGCAATATCCACCATGCCTTGCGCCAAGGCCTCCTCCAAAGCGGCCTGATCAGGGAAGTTACGCCAGAGCAGTTCTGTTTGCAGGCTCCTGCCGAGCAGATTCATCAAGTCGACGTTGGCGCCGGAAAGCTGCTGCTGGCGACGATCAAGCTGCGCATAAGGTGCCTGCATAACCAGCCCAACCCGCAAGGGCCCACGCTTTGCAAGCCATGCGCGCTGCTCTGCCGACAGCGGCGTGGACACGGCTGGCTCTGAATCCGCCTGAGCCACGACGTTGAAAATCATCAAGAGCAGGGCCAGACAGCCGATAACTCCAGTGCGCAGCAGAACCATCATCAAGGTGTCGTTCCCGTGTGTTCTATTTAGTCGTTTGAACCGATGCGCCACTCAAGCATGGGCCTGACAAATCCTTACCAACCCATTAGGCTGCCAATATAGTTTCTGGCCTGGAATATCCGATGTCCTACACATTTCGCGCAACGCTTCCTTCGCTTTGTCTGGCGCTGATACTACCTTGCGCGTTGCCTGTCATGGCGGCAGATCCTGCTCCTGCAAAAGATGCTGCAACCGAACCCGCTGTGGAAAGGGCACCACTGTTACCGCGCACCCAAGAAGATGCGCTGGCCCTTGAAGGGCGCTTGCCGGTTGCCGATCAACAGCAATTGCAGGCTGGCGAAGACAGTTTCCTCGCCTTGTGGAAGCCAGCCAACACTGACGATCCCAAAGGTGCAGTGATCATTATTCCCGGTGCTGACGAGTCGGCTGACTCTCCGGATGCCGTAGGCCCGTTGCGACGCAAGTTTCCGGACATCGGCTGGTCAAGCCTGAGCCTGACCTTGCCCGACCAACTGGCTGATTACAATCAGGCCAGAGCCGCCGACGCGCCTGCAGAAGCGGGTGCAGCAGAAAAATCCAAAGACGCGGCCAAAGCTACCGCGCCAACTGATGCCGACAAAGCCGCTGCCGCAGAAAAAGAGGCTGCTGCTGAAACAGCAAGAGCTGCTGCCGCAGAGGAGCAGGCCAAGGCTCAGGCTGAGCGTATCTTCGCCCGAATTGAAAGCGGCATCAGCTTCGCACAGCAGAACAAGGCCCGCAGTATCGTGCTGCTCGGACATGGCAGCGGTGCCTACTGGGCAGCTCGTTACTTGAGCGAACGCCCGGCGCCGCTGGTACAGAAATTCGCCATGGTCACGGCGCGAGAGCCCGCAGATACCAAGCCACTGCTGACCGAGTTGATACCCGGCCTTAAAGTGAAAACCTCGGACTTCATTTACAAGGACGTGAACAACAGGTCTCCAATGGAACGTCTGCAAATCAGCAAGCGTGCAAAAGGACCAGGCTACAGCCAGATTCCTCTGACCGCGATTCCGGGTAACGCTGCTGCAGAGCAGGAACAGATGTTTCGCAGGATTCGCGGGTGGGTTGAGGCGCAGTAAAGATGATTGATCGGAGCGGAAATGCTGCACCGCTCCCACAGAATAAAGCACAACACCATGATCAAAACCCGCGCCGCGCCTTGATCACTTTGTAGGCGTTATGCAAATCCTGAGTCCGGTCCGTTGCATCGCGCACCTGCAACTGGCTAGCGCCAGAACCGGCTACTTTATCCGGGTGGTGTCGACTGAGCAGGCGGCGATAGGCACGTTTCACCTGCGCAGGATCCGCATCGGCTTGCACGCCCAGCAGTTTCAGTGCCGCCTGGTAATCGTTGCTGTTGTTAGCCAGCGGTTTACGGGGGGCTTCGTGCCCGGAAGCCAGTGAGTCAACTCTGGCCGGCGACCAGCCGAGCCATTTACCCCACCAGACGATCAACTCTCGCTCACCGCGTGAAGGTTTGCCGTTGGCCCATGCCATGCGCCAACACGCGCGCAGCAGCGCTTCAGCCGTATGCGGCTGGGGGGCGAGCCGACGCAGATGGCCGCGCAGATTATCACCCCCGTCCTTGCCTCGATTGAAGGCCGCGATAGCCCGGCGTTGAGCAGGCTCACTCATGCCCATACGATGCATTTCAGCCCGCGCCTGCTGGATGTGCTGCTCGACCACCCGCCCGTCATTCTTTGCCAACCGACCCAGCAGGACGAACAGCAACTCATCATCGCGCAGCGCCGCACGACCGCGCATGCGCTCCCGCAAATGTGCCCAGCTCTGCAGTGCCAGACGCCGATCCAGTGCTTGCCCCAACAACGCGCCCAGCAAGGCGCCCGGGATGCTGGCAATGGCAAACCCGGCTCCGGCGCCCAAAAGGGTAGATGGCCAGAGCATTAGTGTCTCGCCGCGAGCAACTGCTCGACCTGAGCAAGGCGCTCATGGGTGCCGACATCGACCCACTGCCCGGTAAAATGCTCACCGGTCACTTGCCCTTGCTCCATGGCTGCTCGCAACAGCGGCGCGAGTTTGAAAGCACCGGCCTGGCAATCTGCAAACAGTTTCGGGTGAAGGATGGCAATGCCACTGTAGGTGAGCCTTGCACCGGCATCGCTGGAATCACGAACCTGCCCGTCGATCAACGAAAAGTCACCCTGCGGGTGGTGCTCCGGATTATCGATCAACACAAGGTGAGCCAGACCGGCCATTGGCACTCGCAGTGCGCTGAAGTCGTAATCGGTCCAGACATCGCCGTTTACGACCATAAAAGGCTGATCACCCAGCAGCGGCAGCGCACGAAAAATACCGCCGCCCGTTTCAAGCGGCTCACCTTCAGGTGAATACGCAATACGCAGCCCCAAACGTTCGCCGCCCCCCAGGTAATCTTCAATCTGTTGCCCAAGCCAGGCGTGATTGATCACTACATCGTGAAACCCTGCCTCATGCAGCGCGCGCAGATGATATTCAATCAGCGGCACACCGCCTGCTCGAACCAGCGGCTTTGGAGTGTGCAGGGTCAATGGACGCATTCGCTCGCCCTTCCCTGCTGCCAGAATCATCGCTTTCATGCCTGCCTCATCAACACAATCGATAGCCTTATTTCAATGATGACCTTCATACCGTGGCGCGATTCAGAGCGATCCGCTCGCCGGTCGTTTCAAGCTGGTCAGCAAGTTAGCCAGTTCAGCCAACTCTGGTCGCCGCTCCAGCACCGCGTCTATATAAGCAAAGAAGCGCGGAACATCGGCCAGATAACGCGGTTTGCCGTCACGATGGCAGATACGGGCGAAGATACCGATGACCTTCAAATGACGCTGTACGCCCATCAGGTCACTGGCACGCAGAAACTCTGCAAAGTCCTCCTGAACAGGAATCCCCGCCGCGCGAGCCTTTTCCCAGTAAATTTCCAACCAGCCATGCACTCGATCTTGCGGCCAACTGAGAAAGGCGTCCTTGAACAGGCAGGTCACGTCGTAAGTGACGGGTCCATAGACCGCATCCTGGAAATCCAGCACTCCCGGATTAGGTTCGCTAAGCATCAGGTTACGCGGCATGAAGTCACGGTGCACCAGCACTCTGGGCTGCGCCAGCGCGCTCTCGATCAAGAGATCACTGACGCGCTGCCAACTCGCCAATTGCTGCTGATCCATCTCGATGCCGAGGTGTTTGCGCACATACCATTCAGGAAACAGTTCCAGTTCACGGCGCAACAAGGCGACGTCATAGCTGGGCAGCGGTGCATCCATCGGCAGTTGCTGATAAGCCAGCAGCGCATCGAAAGCATCGGCGAACAAAGCGTCTGCGTTTTGCTCGTTGATGACATCAAGGTAGGTTTTTCGCCCAAGATCGCTTAGCAGCAAAAAGCCCTGAACAAGATCTTCGGCATAAATTTCAGGAACATTAATCCCTGATTTATTTAACAAACGGGCAATATCCACGAATGGTTTGCAGTTTTCCTGAGGCGGCGGAGCATCCATCACAATAAAAGTTTGCTCACCACCCTCCCAGCGAAAATAACGGCGAAAACTGGCATCGCTACTGGCCGCGGTCAACGTGGCCGGGGGAATCGCGCCCCAGCCCTGCGCTGAAAACAGCGCGGGAAGCTGCTCATCGAGCCAGGTTTTCAGGCGTTGCAGGCGTACATCTTGATCTGGCATTGCAAGGGTCTCCGACGGCGCTAGCCGTCAAGCGGGTCATGCTTTATTATCCGACATCTTTTTCAGCCCATCGAGAGGCGTGCGGCCCCCCCGCGGGCAGATGGCGCGCAGGAAGCCCGGATTAATAAGATGGCATTGAAATCCCCCGCGTTTCGTAGAAAGTTTCCGTTGCTCATAACCGGCAGTTTGCTGGCGATGCAACCTTTAGCCACTCAGTTCGCGGTAGCCGCCGAACAGTATGACTGCTCAGTCTCTGCTTCGGGTGCCTGGAATTGCGCGCCGAAAAGCAATGCAGTCGAGCTGCCTCCGCGTCCAGTGCACAGCACGACGTCGGTCAGCTCCAACGGCACTGTCACTTCGGACAGTAGCTCCACCAGCGAACCTGCCGTGGCCAAGCCGCAGTTGGTGACCGAAGCCAAAGGGCGCGGTCTCAAGTCGCGCAGTGCTGACTACAGCCACCTTGACTGGGTTCCTCGCGAAAGCCTGACGCCTGCCCAGCTCGCAGAAACCGGACCTTACTGTTCCGGGGCCTACGTCGAGCCGATTCGTCCTGGCATGGATGACAAGACGCCGAAGAAAGACGCGCCGATGTTCATCGGTGCCAAGGCTTCGCGTTATCAGCAAGAAGAGCAGATTGCTTCGCTGGCCGGTGACGTCGTTCTGCGTCAGGGCAGCATGCAGGTCCAGGCCCAGGAGGCCAACCTGTATCAAGCCGAAAACCGCGGCGAGTTGAACGGCGATGTCCGTATGCGCGACAACGGCGCTCTCATCGTCGGTGACCGTGCCGAGCTGCAACTGGACACCGGTGAGGCCCAGATCGACAACGCAGAGTACGTGCTGCACAAGTCGAACGTGCGCGGTAACGCCCTTTACGCCAAGCGTGCCGAGAACGCGATCATTCGCCTCAAGGACGGTACGTACACCACGTGCGAACCGAACAGCAACGCGTGGACGCTCAAAGGCAACAACATCACGCTGAACCCGGCCACCGGTTTCGGTACGGCGACCAACGCAACGCTTCGGGTCAAAGACATACCGGTGTTCTACACACCGTATATCTACTTCCCGATCGATGACCGCCGCCAGTCAGGCTTCCTGCCGCCGTCCATCAGCACCAGCAGTGATACCGGCTTCATGCTGGTAACGCCGTACTATTTCAACCTGGCACCGAACTACGATGCCACGCTCTATCCTCGCTACATGTCCAAACGCGGCATGTTGATGGAAGGCGAGTTCCGCTACCTGACCAAAAGCAGCGAAGGTCAATTTGGCGGCGCATACCTCAACGACGACGATGACGAGCGCAAAGAGCAGACGGATTACAAAGACACTCGCTGGATGATGAACTGGCAGCACAAAGGCGGCCTCGATTCGCGCTGGCTGACTCAGGTCGACTACACCGATATAAGTGACCCGTATTACTTCCAGGATCTGGAAACCAGCCAGATTGGCGTGGAAACCCGCACCTATATCAATCAGCAGGGCTCTTTGACGTATCGGGGAGACACCTATACCGCTGCGATCAACGCGCAGGCTTACAAGCTGGCGACGGTGTCCCAAATCACACCGTACGACAGGTTGCCGCAAATCACATTCAACGGGTCTCTGCCTTACAACCCGGGTGGATTGCAGTTCGACTACCAAACCGAAGCCGTACGATTTGACCGCGACCTGCGCGACGGCAACTACATTGACCAAGACGGCAACGCAGAGGCGCGTCTGGACACTCGCGTGTCGGGTCTGGCCCGTGCCAATGGTGATCGCCTGAATCTGGCCCCGTCGGTCAGCCTGCCGCTGAACTGGAGTTACGGCTACCTGACGCCGAAGCTGAAATATGTCTATACCCAGTACGAACTGGATCTGGACAGCCAAGGCAAGGCAAGCCTGCTTCAGGGCGAAGAGTACAGCAGCAGCCAAAGCCGCAGCGTACCGATATTCAGTGTCGACAGCGGCCTGTACTTCGACCGCAATACAAACTGGTTCGGCAAGGATTATCGTCAAACCCTGGAGCCACGCCTGTTCTATCTTTATGTTCCAGAGAAAGACCAGTCTGACATCCCGGTATTCGATACCTCTGAAACCACGTTCAACTACAGCTCGCTGTTCCGCGATAATCGCTTTGTCGGCTCCGACCGCATTGGCGACGAAAACAAGCTGTCGCTGGGTGTTACCAACCGCTGGATCGAAGACAACGGATTCGAACGTCAACGCTTCAGCATTGGCCAGGCGATCTACTTCAAGGATCGTGAAGTACAACTGCCAGGCGTAGCTTTCAGAGACCGTGATGACGCGCAAGCCAACGTATCGCCTTACGCGCTCGAGTACGAATACCGCTTCAACCGCGACCTGCGCTTCAACTCGGACTTCAACTGGGACCCGGACAGCCGCAGCACACGCTCCGGCAGTGCGATGTTCCACTACCAGCCTGAAGACAACCCGAACAAGGTCATCAACGCTGGCTACCGCTATCGTAATGATCAGATCCGTTATGACCAGAACACTGGCAGATGGGTCATGGGTGGGGATTACGGTACTCCAGGTCAACCGGGGTACGTGAAGGACTACTACAAGATCCAGCAACACGACTTCTCGGTCATCTGGCCGATCGTTCCGCAGTGGAACGCAATCAGCCGCTGGCAGTTCGACTACAACCGCAACCGCACGATCGAAGCTTTCGGTGGTTTCGAATATGACAATTGCTGCTGGAAACTGCGCCTGATCAGTCGCTACTGGGTCGATTACGACGAGTTCAGCCAGAACGAGCCTGAGAACGAAAAAGGCGACCGCGGCGTATTCCTACAAATCGTGTTGAAGGGGCTAGGCGGCGTGACCGGCGCCAAAGTAGATAGCTTCCTCGACAAAGGCATCCAAGGTTATCGTGAACGTGAAGACCAAGCTTTCTGATTGTCTGCGCCCGCTAATGCTGGGCGCGTTACTCCTGGGAACTGCAGCCAACGCTGCAGTTCAGCAACTGGACAGTGTTGCAGCCATCGTCGATAACGATGTGATCATGAAGAGCCAGGTGGACCAGCGTGTCCGCGAAGTTCAACAGACCATTGCCAAACGCGGCTCAGGTGTTCCTCCTGCAGAGGCCTTGCAGCCACAGGTTCTGGAACGTCTGATTCTGGAAAACCTGCAACTGCAGATAGGCGACCGCTCCGGCATTCGCATCACTGACGAAGAGCTGAACCAGGCAATCGGTACCATCGCTGAACGCAACAACATGAGCGTGGAACAATTCCGCGCCGCGCTGGCCCATGACGGTCTTTCCTATAACGACGCGCGCGAGCAGGTTCGTCGGGAAATGATCATCAGCCGGGTGCGTCAACGCCGTGTGGCCGAGCGCATTCAGGTTTCGGAGCAGGAAGTGAAAAACTTCCTGGCTTCCGGCCAGGGTCAGGCTCAACTGTCCGAAGAGTTCCACCTGGCGAACATCCTGATTGCTACCCCTGACAGTGCATCGTCAGACCAGATTCAGGCTGCGGCTCGCAAGGCTCAGGATCTGTACAGCAAGCTCAAGCAAGGCGCTGACTTCGGTCAGGCAGCCATTGCCAACTCGGCCAGCGAAAGCGCCCTTGAAGGTGGCGACATGGGCTGGCGTAAAGCCGCTCAACTGCCTCCTCCATTTGGTGACATGCTGGGTTCGATGCCGGTTGGCGACGTTACGCCTCCAGCCCGTACTCCGGGCGGCTTCATCATCCTCAAGCTGCTGGAGAAGCGCGGCGGTCAGGGTCAGGCACAGATGCGCGACGAAGTACACGTGCGTCATATCCTGATCAAGCCAAGCGAAATTCGTAGCGAAGAAGAAACACGGCGTCTGGCGCAGAAGATCTATGATCGCATCCAGAACGGCGATGACTTCGCTGAACTGGCGAAGAGCTTCTCGGAAGATCCGGGCTCGGCACTCAACGGTGGTGACCTGAACTGGGTTGACCCGAACTCGCTGGTTCCGGAGTTCCGTCAGGTCATGAACGACACGCCGCAAGGCACTTTGTCCAAGCCGTTCAAGACTGCTTATGGCTGGCACGTGCTGGAAGTTCTTGGCCGTCGCGCTACGGACGCTACCAACCAGGCGCGCGACCAGCAAGCCTTGATGGTATTGCGCAACCGCAAGTATGACGAAGAGCTGCAAACCTGGTTGCGTCAGATCCGTGACGAAGCCTACGTTGAGATCAAGCTCCCTGGCGCAGCCCAGGCTGCACAGTGAAACCCCGGCGTTTCGCACTGACACCCGGCGAGCCGGCCGGCATTGGTCCTGACCTTTGCCTGCTGCTCGCCACGCAACTTCAGCCACACCCCCTTATTGCCATTACCAGCCGCGACCTGCTCACCGAGCGGGCCGCGCAGTTGGGCGTGGTTGTCGATCTGATCTGCGTCACACCTGATGCCTTCCCGGACACTGCCGCTCCTGCCGGCAGCCTTTACGTCTGGGATACGCCACTGCAAGAGCCGGTGATTACGGGCCGACTGAACAAGGCCAATGGCGCGTTCGTTCTGCAAACCCTGTCCCGCGCCGGACAAGGCTGCATGGACGGCCACTTCGCCGGGATGATAACGGCCCCGGTCCACAAGGGCGTCATCAACGAAAGCGGCATCGCCTTTTCTGGTCACACCGAATTTCTTGCCGAGCTGACCGGGACTGAACAGGTGGTGATGATGCTGGCCACCGGCGATCTGCGCGTCGCGCTGGTCACCACTCACCTGCCGCTACGCGAGGTCGCCGACGCTATTACCCCTGAGCGTCTGAAACGTGTGACACGCATTCTTCACGCGGATCTGGTGAACAAGTTCGGCATCGCCCGGCCGCGTATCCTGGTGTGCGGGCTTAACCCCCACGCCGGTGAAAGCGGGCACCTGGGGCGCGAAGAGATCGACATCATAGAACCTGCTTTGGAGCGTCTGCGCAGCGAGGGCCTGGATCTACGCGGGCCACTGCCAGCCGACACTCTGTTTACCCCCAAATATCTGGAGCACTGCGACGCAGTGCTGGCGATGTACCACGACCAGGGCCTGCCTGTACTCAAGTACAAAGGCTTCGGTGCTGCTGTCAACGTGACCCTCGGCTTGCCGATTGTTCGCACCTCTGTCGACCACGGCACTGCGCTGGATCTGGCAGGCACTGGCAAAATCGACACCGGCAGCCTGCAGGTCGCTCTGGAAACCGCCTATCAGATGGCCGAGACCCATTCATGACCGAGCAATTTCAACACAAGGCGCGCAAGCGCTTCGGACAAAACTTCCTGCATGACGCGGGCGTGATCGACAAGATCCTGCGAGCCATACGTGCCCGTCCGGAAGATCGCCTGCTTGAGATCGGGCCCGGCCAGGGCGCCCTGACCCAAGGCTTGCTCGGCAGCGGCGCACAGCTGGACGTCGTGGAACTGGACAAAGACCTGATCCCGATCCTGATCCACCAGTTTGGCAACAAGCCCAATTTCAACCTGCATCAAGGCGATGCACTGAAATTCGACTTCACTTCGCTCGACGCACCGGCCAATAGCCTGCGCGTCGTCGGCAACCTGCCTTACAACATCTCCACGCCGCTGATTTTCCATCTGCTGCACAACGCCAACCTGATTCGCGACATGCACTTCATGCTGCAGAAGGAAGTGGTTGAGCGCATGGCAGCGGTTCCCGGCGGCGGTGATTACGGTCGCCTGTCGATCATGGTTCAGTATCATTGCCGGGTTGAGCACCTGTTCAACGTCGGACCGGGCGCTTTCAACCCGCCGCCAAAGGTGGACTCGGCAATTGTCCGCCTTGTGCCCCACGAAACACTGCCGCATCCGGCCAAGGATCATCGCCTGCTGGAGCGCGTGGTACGTGAAGCGTTTAACCAGCGCCGCAAGACATTGCGCAACACACTCAAGTTACTGCTTAGCAGTGACGATATTACTGCTGCGGGGGTCGATGGCAGTCTGCGCCCCGAGCAACTGGACCTGGCCGCATTCGTTCGCCTCGCTGACAAACTGAGCGAAATGCCAGCACCGGCCTGAGCCCAAAGGACATGTAGATGATCGAAGTCTGATTGGTCATTTATCGTTTACATGTCCTAGACTGATTCCACCGGCTTTCCGGTTTTATCCGCATCCGCTTCCAAGGCCTTCCGAATGCCCGATTCCCGATACCAGGTCGACGTCAGCGTCGTCACACGCTTCCTGGCAGAGCAGTCACAACCCGAGCAGAATCGCTTTGCCTTTGCCTACACCGTCACCGTCCACAA
This sequence comes from Pseudomonas quasicaspiana, assembly GCF_021147825.1. NCBI lineage: Bacteria > Pseudomonadati > Pseudomonadota > Gammaproteobacteria > Pseudomonadales > Pseudomonadaceae > Pseudomonas > Pseudomonas quasicaspiana. The sequence continues at coordinate 44,915 of NZ_JAGTPI010000020.1, read as the reverse complement.
TAGCGGCGAATTGCCTGCCAAGTTGATGTCCCGGCATTGGGTAATCACTGATGGTGATGGCCATGTCGAAGAGGTACGCGGTGAGGGCGTGGTGGGGCAACAACCTTTGATTGCTGCCGGGAAGAGTCATACGTACAGCAGCGGCACCGTGATGACGACCAAAGTTGGCAACATGCAGGGCTCATATCAAATGCTCGCAGACGACGGCAAGCGCTTCGATGCGGTCATCGCTCCGTTTCGCCTGGCGGTACCGGGGTCTCTTCACTGATGGCGGTGTACGCCGTTGGTGACCTGCAAGGTTGCCTCGAGCCACTGCAGTGCCTGCTGGAACATGTGAATTTCGACCCGGCCAGGGATCACCTCTGGCTGGTAGGCGATCTGGTCAATCGTGGACCTCAATCGCTGGAAACCCTGCGCTTTCTTTACAGCATCCGAGACTCGGTCACCTGCGTACTCGGCAACCACGATCTGCATATGCTTGCCGCGTCGCGCAACATTGAGCGCCTGAAGAAAGGCGATACGCTGCGTCCCATTCTTGAGGCACCCGATCGCGACGATCTGCTGCAATGGGTACGTCGGCAAAAGCTGCTGCACTACGATGCCGAGCGCAACGTTGCCATGGCTCACGCGGGTATTCCACCACAGTGGACCTTGAAGAAAGCCCTCAAGCTGGCTGCTGAGGTGGAAGCCACCCTGCTTGATGACTCGCTCTACCACCCGTTCCTTGACGGAATGTATGGCAACGAGCCAAACAAGTGGGACCCCGAACTGCATGGCGTTGCACGGCTACGGGTTATCACCAATTACTTCACCCGCATGCGCTTCTGCACCAGCGACGGCAAACTGGACCTCAAGGGCAAGGAAGGAATCGAAACCGCCCTGCCCGGCTATGCGCCCTGGTTCAAGCATCCGGAGCGCAGGACCCGCGATGTGAAAATCATCTTCGGTCACTGGGCTGCGCTGGAGGGCCGTTGCGATGAGCCCGATGTCTACGCGCTGGACACCGGCTGCGTCTGGGGCTCTGCGATGACAATGCTTAATGTCGATACCTTCGAGCGGTATCTCTGCGATTGCGATGAGCACGGTAATGCTGAATCAGGTGCGACCCGAACCATTCTGCATGACCCGGCAGGCGTGATCAGGCGTTAAACTCCAGACTCGAATTAATTGCGATCCTGTGGGAGCGAATTCATTCGCGAAAAGGGGGCCGCGTGCAATACATCAACGGCTGACACACCGCTTTCGCGAATGAATTCGCTCCCACACAGACTGTGTGAAAACGTAGCGAGCGACGGCAAGACAAGGCAAAAACAGACGAAAAACGGCCGGGGTCGCGTCCGACTCTAGTGTTCTAAATGAGCATTTTTCGCCTGTTTTTAACGCAGTATTGCCGAGCGCAGTAGTTTTCACACAGTCTGCACAGGAATAACCACTGAGCCACAATCTTCAAGGAGCCAACCATGACCGAATTCAAACGTATCCCGCCAGAACAGGCTCAAGCCCTTCGCGAACAAGGTGCCGTGCTGGTGGACGTTCGCGATCCACAGGCCTTCGCCGGCAATCACATCCCTGATTCCCAACATCTGGACAACCAATCCATTACCGACTTCATCCGCAATGCCGACCTGGATAAACCGGTGGTCGTAGTCTGCTATCACGGTAACTCCAGCCAGAGCGCCGCGGCTTATCTGGTGAATCAGGGTTTCTCCGATGTATACAGCCTGGATGGTGGCTTCGAGCTATGGCGCAACACCTTTCCAGCCGACACAGCCCAGAGCTGACAGAAAATATTTTTATTGCAGTTGATCCCGCGTCCTGCGCGGGCTCGCGACCTAACTGACGGACGGTCTGTCAGTCTTTCTGCTCATCCCTTCTTTATCTTTCCGATTCCGAACTATCCTTAGCCTCAGGCCATCCGTAATCAGGGGAGAGCCGGTACACCGGCGCGTGGGTCATCGGTAGCTACTTTTATGGTGTTTGGGGGGTAAACGGCATCCGGATTCTCGGCTGCTGCCAACATCGACTGACGATCCGCCGCCGGCTCTACGTATCGAGCGAGGTGACGTCATGAGTATTTTTAGCCACTTCCAACAACGCTTTGAATCGACACGGCAGGAGGAGCTCTCCTTACAGGAGTATCTAGAGCTCTGTAAGCAGGATCGCAGCGCCTACGCGTCTGCGGCAGAAAGACTGTTGCTTGCTATCGGCGAGCCAGAGCTGGTTGATACTTCAACCAACTCTCGGCTCTCGAGGATCTTTTCCAATAAGGTCATCCGCCGCTACCCGGCCTTTGCTGACTTCCATGGGATGGAAGAATGCATTGACCAGATCGTCTCGTACTTCCGCCATGCCGCTCAGGGCCTGGAAGAGAAGAAACAGATCCTTTACCTGCTCGGCCCGGTGGGTGGCGGTAAGTCATCGCTGGCTGAAAAACTCAAACAACTGATCGAAAAAGTCCCGTTCTACGCGATCAAGGGCTCGCCGGTTTTCGAATCTCCGCTCGGTTTGTTCAACGCAACCGAAGACGGTGCGATTCTCGAAGAAGACTTCGGTATCCCGCGTCGCTATCTGAGCACCATCATGTCGCCCTGGGCGACCAAACGTCTGGCTGAGTTCGGGGGCGACATCAGCCAGTTCAAAGTGGTCAAACTCTATCCATCGATTCTCAACCAGATCGCGGTGGCCAAAACCGAGCCGGGCGACGAGAACAACCAGGACATTTCTGCACTGGTGGGTAAGGTCGATATCCGCAAACTCGAGGAATACCCACAGAACGACGCCGACGCCTACAGCTATTCTGGCGCGCTGTGCCGGGCCAACCAGGGCCTGATGGAATTCGTCGAAATGTTCAAGGCACCGATCAAGGTGCTGCACCCACTGCTTACCGCTACCCAGGAAGGTAACTACAACAGTACCGAAGGCCTGGGCGCGATTCCGTTCACCGGTATTCTGCTGGCCCACTCCAACGAATCGGAATGGCACAGCTTCCGCAATAACAAGAACAACGAAGCGTTTATCGACCGGATCTACATCGTCAAAGTGCCGTACTGCCTGCGCGTGAGCGATGAGATCAAGATTTACGACAAGCTTCTGTTCAATAGCTCATTGTCCAAGGCCCATTGCGCGCCAGACACCCTGAAAATGCTCGCACAGTTCACCACCCTGTCGCGCTTGAAAGAGCCGGATAACTCCAACATCTACTCCAAGATGCGCGTGTATGACGGCGAAAACCTCAAGGATACCGATCCAAAGGCCAAGTCGATTCAGGAGTACCGCGACGGCGCAGGCGTCGATGAAGGCATGAATGGCCTGTCCACACGTTTTGCGTTCAAGATTCTTTCCAAGGTGTTCAACTTCGATCCACACGAAATCGCAGCCAACCCGGTGCATTTGTTGTACGTGCTGGAGCAGCAGATCGAGCAGGAGCAATTCCAGGCTGAAACCCGCGAGCGCTATCTACGGTTCATCAAGGAATACCTGGCACCGCGCTACATCGAGTTCATCGGCAAGGAAATACAGACCGCGTATCTGGAGTCCTACAGCGAATATGGACAAAACATCTTTGACCGCTACGTGCTGTACGCGGACTTCTGGATTCAGGATCAGGAATACCGCGACCCGGAAACCGGAGAAATCCTCAACCGCGTGGCCCTGAACGAAGAACTGGAAAAGATCGAGAAACCGGCCGGCATCAGTAATCCGAAGGATTTCCGTAACGAAATCGTCAACTTCGTATTGCGGGCCCGCGCTAACAACAACGGCAAAAACCCGACCTGGCTCAGCTACGAGAAACTGCGCGTGGTGATCGAGAAGAAAATGTTCTCCAACACCGAGGACCTCCTTCCCGTCATCAGCTTCAACGCAAAAGCCAGCAAAGAGGATCAACAGAAACACAACGACTTTGTTACCAGGATGGTCGAGCGGGGCTATACCGACAAACAGGTACGGCTTCTTTCCGAATGGTACCTACGGGTCCGGAAGTCGCAGTAAGGCAGCTGCAAGCGTCCAGCTACAAGCTGCAAGAACGAAGCACGTGAAATCTGATAGCCGGGTAATTGCTTCTACTTGCAGCTTGCAGCTCACAACTTGAAGCTCCCCGGAGGGGCCTATGAGCTATGTGATCGACCGACGTCTCAATGGCAAGAACAAGAGCACGGTAAACCGCCAGCGGTTTTTGCGGCGTTACCGTGATCACATCAAGAAAGCAGTCGAAGAAGCCGTCAGCCGCCGCTCCATCACTGATATGGAACATGGCGAGCAAATCAGCATTCCCGGTCGCGACATCGACGAACCGGTGCTCCATCACGGTCGTGGCGGCAAGCAGACCGTGGTTCATCCGGGCAACAAGGAATTCACCTCGGGTGAGCACATCGCCCGCCCACAAGGCGGTGGCGGAGGCAAAGGGCCAGGCAAAGCCAGTAATTCCGGCGAAGGCATGGATGAGTTTGTCTTTCAGATTACTCAGGAAGAGTTTCTGGAGTTCATGTTCGAAGACCTCGAACTGCCCAACCTGGTCAAACGCAACCTGACCGGCACAGACACCTTCAAAACCGTCCGCGCCGGGATCAGCAACGAGGGCAACCCTTCGCGCATCAATATCATCCGCACCCTTCGTTCCGCTCACGCGCGTCGCATTGCACTGTCCGGCAGCAGCCGCGCCAAACTCAGAGAAACCATCACTGAGCTGGATCGTCTGAAGCGCGAAGAACCCGACAACTTCGGCGATATTCAGGAGCTGGAGTCTGAAGTTGATCGCCTGAAGGCCCGCATTCGCCGGGTACCGTATCTCGATACCTTCGACCTCAAATACAACCTGCTGGTCAAACAACCAAACCCAAGCTCCAAAGCGGTCATGTTCTGCCTGATGGACGTTTCCGGCTCCATGACCCAGGCCACCAAAGATATCGCCAAGCGCTTCTTCATCCTGTTGTACCTGTTCCTCAAGCGTAATTACGACAAGATTGAAGTGGTCTTCATCCGCCACCACACCAGCGCCCGGGAAGTCGACGAGGAAGAATTTTTCTATTCGCGGGAAACCGGCGGCACCATAGTTTCCAGCGCACTCAAGCTGATGCAGGAAATCATGGCTGAGCGTTATCCCACCAACGAATGGAATATCTACGCAGCCCAAGCGTCGGACGGCGACAACTGGAATGACGACTCGCCTATTTGTCGCGACATTCTGATCAAGCAGATCATGCCGTTTGTTCAGTACTACACGTACGTGGAGATTACTCCACGTGAACATCAGGCCTTGTGGTTCGAATACGAACGTATCGGTGAAGCATTCGCCGACACGTTTGCCCAGCAGCAGCTGGTCTCTGCCGGTGATATCTATCCGGTATTCCGTGAACTCTTCCAGCGCAGGTTAGTGACATGACCGCTAGAGAGCAGAAGCGCCAACCCCTGTCCACCGGTTCCGAGTGGACGTTTGAACTCATTCAGGCCTACGACCGCGAGATCAGCCGTATCGCGGAACGCTATGCGCTGGATACCTATCCCAACCAGATTGAAGTGATCACGGCCGAGCAGATGATGGATGCTTATGCCTCAGTGGGTATGCCCTTGGGCTATCACCACTGGTCCTACGGCAAACACTTCCTGAGCACGGAGAAATCCTACACACGTGGCCAGATGGGTCTGGCCTATGAAATCGTCATCAACTCTGATCCTTGTATCGCTTACCTGATGGAAGAGAACACCATCTGCATGCAGGCACTGGTAGTGGCCCACGCCTGCTACGGGCACAACAGCTTTTTCAAGGGGAACTACCTGTTCCGAACCTGGACCGACGCCAGCTCGATCATTGATTACCTGGTGTTTGCCAAGCAGTACATCATGCAATGCGAAGAGCGCCATGGGATCGATGCCGTCGAGGACTTGCTCGACTCCTGCCATGCACTCATGAACTATGGCGTGGACCGCTATAAACGCCCTTACCCAATCTCGGCCGAAGAAGAACGCCGCCGACAGAAAGACCGGGAAGAGCATCTTCAGAAACAGATCAATGATCTGTGGCGCACTATCCCTAAAAACGCCGACAAAAACAGCAAAGAGGACAACGCTCGTTTCCCCGCAGAACCGCAGGAAAACATCCTCTACTTCATCGAAAAACATGCACCTCTGCTGGAACCATGGCAGCGTGAAATCGTACGTATCGTGCGCAAGATTGCGCAGTACTTCTATCCGCAGCGCCAGACTCAGGTGATGAACGAAGGCTGGGCGACGTTCTGGCACTACACGCTGATGAACGACCTGTATGACGAGGGCCTGGTCACCGACGGCTTCATGATGGAGTTCCTGACCTCGCACACCAGCGTCATCTATCAACCTGGTTTCGACAGCCCTTATTACAGCGGCATCAACCCCTACACGCTGGGTTTCGCCATGTATCGCGATATACGCCGCATGTGTGAAGAGCCTACCGAGGAAGATTACCGCTGGTTCCCCGAACTTGCTGGCACGGATTGGCTGACTGCCGTGAAGTTTGCCATGAGCAGCTTCAAGGACGAGAGCTTCATCCTTCAGTACCTGTCACCCAAAGTGATCCGGGATCTGAAACTGTTCAGCATCATGGACGACGATCAGAAAGACGATCTGGTGGTGCCAGCCATTCACGATGAGCCTGGTTACCGGATCATCCGCGAAACGCTGGCGGCGCAGTACAACCTGGGCAATCGTGAGCCCAACGTGCAGATCTACAGCATCGATCGCCGCGGCGACCGCTCATTGACGCTTCGCCATCAGCAGCACGACCGTAAACCACTGTCTGAATCCACCGACGAGGTGCTTAAGCACCTGCATCGGCTCTGGGGGTTTGATATCCACCTGGAAACGCTGCAAGGCGACCAAGTCATGAAAACTCATCACGTCCCTCCAAAGAGCGAGCATGCCGACAGTGAATATCCCCGGCTTGATATGGCGGTAGTACACCTCTAGAACGCCTGCTTGATGGGATTGCTCAGCGAGGTATTTGTTTGGCACCCTATGACTATTGATTAGGTTTTACCTCCGCAAGAGCGACACAGGGTTTATCCTGTCGCGCTTACGGAGGTTTTTTATGCAGATCTATAAAGTCGGTGGCGCGGTGCGCGACCGTCTGCTGGGCAAACCGGTTACCGATGTGGATTGGGTAGTGGTCGGCGCGACTACCGATGAAATGCTGATCAAGGGCTATCGTCCGGTGGGTATCGACTTTCCGGTTTTTCTTCACCCACTGACGGGCGAGGAATATGCCTTGGCCCGTACCGAACGCAAAAGTGGACGCGGATACGGCGGCTTCGTGTTTCACGCCAGCCCTGACGTTACCCTCGAAGATGACTTGATCCGTCGCGACCTGACCATCAACGCCATCGCCGAAGATAAAGAGGGCAATCTGACCGACCCTTACGGCGGCCAGCGTGACTTAGAGGCCCGCGTTTTACGCCACGTTTCCCCCGCGTTCGCCGAAGATCCACTGCGAGTCTTGCGTGTAGCCCGCTTTGCCGCACGCTACGCGCCGGAAGGTTTCAGCATCGCGCCTGAAACGCTGGAACTGATGCGTCAGCTCAGCGAATCAGGCGAACTTGATGCGCTGACCCCGGAACGCAGCTGGAAGGAAATTTCCCGCGCGCTCATGGAAAAACAGCCACAAGTATTTATTCGGGTGTTGCGTGACTGCGGCGCTCTGAAGGAGCTTTTGCCAGAAGTTGACGCGCTGTTCGGCGTCCCTCAGCCGCCCGCCCACCATCCTGAAATAGACACCGGCGAGCATGTGCTGAGCGTTCTGCAACAGGCTGCCATCCACCAGCAACCGCTGAGCGTGCGTTGGGCCTGCTTGCTTCACGACTTGGGGAAAGGTCTGACGCCCGAAGACGAATGGCCGAGGCATATTGCCCACGAACATACGGGCTTGCGGTTGATCAAGGCGGTTAATGCTCGCTTCAAGGTGCCACGGGAGTGTCAGGAATTGGCATTGCTTGTAGGCCAATACCACACCCATGGCCACCGGGCATTGGAGCTTAAGCCTTCAACGGTGCTGGATTTGCTGCACAGTTTTGACGTCTATCGTCGGCCTCAGCGCTTCGAAGACTTCATCATTGCCTGCGAAATGGATGCCCGAGGCCGACACGGTTTTGAACAGCGCGATTACCCGCAAGCCGAATACCTGCGCGGCGCAGCTGAAGCGGCACGCGCGGTTTCGGTGCAGCCACTGATCGAAAAGGGCTTCAAGGGTCAAGAACTGGGCGAAGCACTCAAAGCCGAACGACTGGATGCGTTGAAGGTTTACAAGGCGCAGTACAACAGCTGAGCGGCAGTGCTTAAACCGGATTGATTCCCTGTGGGAGGTTCTATGTCTGCTTTCAATCCGTAGGACCGGCTTCAGCCGGGAGGGCGGTATTTCTGCCGAAAGATATCTGACAAAGCTACAACGCCCTCCCGGCTGAAGCCGGTCCTACAGGATAAAAATCAGAAAACGCTTGCGGGCAAACATAGAATCTCCCACAGGTTTGGCGAATCCGTTGGAGCGAGGCTTGCCCGCGAATGCGGTCGATGTAGTCTTTCAGGCAAGCCGCGTCATTGCTTTTTCGCGAACAAGGTGGAGCGCCCCGCCGGTCGTTCCTACAATTTTCTCAACCCTTGCCTAGCAAGCTCTGCGGCGTCAATTGCCTGCCCCGCCATTCAAACGAAACCGGCCACAGCTGTTGCTCAATTTTCGCGCGCTCCCAGAGCTGCTCAAAAGTGGCGCCAGCCTCAGGATGCAGACGCTCAGGCGCAATTAGTGACAACGGCCATAGCACGAAGGCGTTTTTGAGGATCTCGGCACGAGGCAGGATCAAACCGTCGAAGTCACCGACCTGATCGCCGTACAGGAGCACGTCGATATCCAGCGGCAGCCCCTTTCGATCCGGAGCGTAACGCCCGTTATCGGCTTCGATAAACTTCAAGCGGCGGTCAAGCTCCATCAACGGCAGCGCGGTCAAACCCGTTACTACAAGGTTGAAGAACAGACCACTCTTGATTCCGACTGGCTGACTTTCAAACACCGGAGAACAAACGATATCGCTGACGAAGCCATCCAGCGCCTCCAGCCCCGCAATCAGGTGCTTCTCGCGCTCAATGTTACTGCCCAAACCAAGGTAAACCCGTGTCAGCGACATCCGCGCTCGATCTCCACGCCCACACCAGCAGCAGCTGCAACCGCGCCGGGCTTGGTCAGTTTCAAGTGCAGCCAGGGAATCTGGAACTCACTCATAAGCACTTCCGCCAATCGTTCGGCAAAGGTCTCCACCAACTGGAACTGCGCCTTGTCGGCAAAATCCAGAATGCGAGTGGAGACGCTGGCGTAGTCGAGTGCCTTGCTCAGGTCATCACCAGCAGCGGCTGGTCGATTATCCCAGGCAAAACTCAGGTCCAGGCGCAGACACTGGCGAATGCCCCGCTCCCAGTCGTAAGCACCGATAACGGTATCGACTTCCAGACCTTCAATGAAAACTCTGTCCAAACACCACTCTCCACTGCACGACAAGGGCGCGATGCGCCGTTAGAATCAGGGCTTCCCAGCCCGGAATAGTTAGCATGTTTTGGTTACTGGCGATTTTCGCCTACCTGCTTGGCTCACTGTCCTTCGCCATTCTCCTGAGCCGCCTCACTGGCAGCCCGGACCCGCGCGCCAGCGGCTCTGGCAATGCGGGCGCGACCAACATGTTGCGTCTGGCCGGCAAAAAACTCGCGATCCTGACGCTGCTCGGCGACCTGTGCAAAGGCCTGCTGCCGGTACTGATCGCCAATCTCGCCGGGATGGACCCAAGAGCGCAGGCCTGGATTGGGCTCTGCGCGGTGCTGGGTCATCTGTTCCCGCTCTACTTTCGCTTCCGCGGTGGCAAAGGCGTCGCCACTGCCGCCGGTGTACTGCTGGGGCTTTATCCGCCCGCCGCCATCCTGGCAATGTGTGCGTGGGGGCTGATGTTCTATATGACCCGCACCAGCTCGATCGCGGCCCTGGTCGCTACCCCGCTGACGCTGCCATTGCTCGCCTGGCAAGAACCACGAGCGTTGCTGCCGATGACTCTGCTCACGCTGCTGATTGTCTGGCGGCACCGGGGCAATCTACGCGACCTGTTTGCCGGGCGCGAACGGCATTTTTGAATCGCCTGAATGAATCCGCCTCACGTCGCCGGTTTAAATCCTTGAACCTACAAACCTTGCAACTGCTCCATCGGCCAGCGAGCCTGAACGCTGATGCTCAGATCTTCCTTCTGCCCCGCCAATAAACGCTGGCATCCGGCAAAAGCGATCATCGCGCCGTTGTCAGTGCAAAACTCAGGGCGCGCATAGAAAACATTGCCCTTGAGCTCGCCCAGCATTTTTTCCAGAGACGCGCGCAGGGACTTGTTGGCGCTTACGCCGCCCGCAATCACCAGACGCTTCATGCCGGTCTGCTTCAGTGCCCGCTTGCATTTGATGGTCAAAGTCTCCACCACTGCCTGCTGGAAGGCCAGCGAGATGTCGCAACGAGTCTGCTCGCTGTCGTCTCCGACACTTTGGCACTGCTGCCAGGTCGTCAACGTGGAGGTTTTCAGGCCACTGAAGCTGAAGTCCAGCCCCGGGCGATCCGTCATTGGACGCGGAAAGACAAAACGCCCGGCCACACCTTTGGTCGCCAGTGCCGCAATTTCAGGTCCGCCTGGATACTGCAGGCCCATCATCTTTGCCGTTTTGTCGAAGGCTTCGCCCGCAGCGTCATCCAGCGTCTCGCCCAGCAACTCATACAGGCCAATGCCATCAACCCGAACCAGTTGCGTGTGACCACCGGACACCAACAAAGCGACGAACGGAAACTCCGGCGGCTGCGCTTCCAGCATCGGGGCCAGCAAGTGACCTTCCATGTGGTGAACGCCCAGCGCAGGAATATCCCACGCGAACGCCAGCGCCTGAGCGCACGAGGCGCCGACCAGCAAAGCGCCTACAAGGCCCGGCCCTGCTGTGTATGCGATAGCATCGATGTCTGTAGCGACAACACCCGCATCGGCTATGACCTGACGAATCAAAGGCAACATGCGCTTGACGTGATCACGCGAAGCAAGCTCCGGCACCACACCGCCATAAGCACGATGCAGGTCGATTTGACTGAACAATGCGTCGGCCAGCAGCCCGCGCTCACTGTCGTAGAGCGCGACGCCGGTTTCGTCGCAAGAGGTTTCTAATCCCAGTACTAGCATGGGTTTGCGCCTTGTTTAGGCTGAATTCGAAGGCGCGCATAATAGTCGCCGTCCGATGCCCCGACCAGCGGTTTTCGATCAGAGGCTTTGCATTCCTCTCAATGAGGGGTTAACATCCGCAACCCTTAAAAACCGACGTACTTATGTGCAGTCTTTGCACGAGACGTTGACCCCGGTAATGAATGAAGGTAGCTCTGGATGCCAGCCGTCAAAGTTAAAGAGAACGAACCCTTCGACGTAGCTCTGCGTCGTTTCAAGCGCTCCTGCGAAAAAGCCGGTGTTCTGGCTGAAGTTCGTAGCCGCGAATTTTACGAGAAGCCTACTTCTGAGCGTAAGCGTAAAGCAGCAGCCGCTGTTAAGCGTCACGCCAAGAAAGTACAGCGCGAACAGCGCCGCGCCGTTCGTCTGTATTAATTTACAGACGTCTGTCGCAAGCTTCTGCAATGCCCGGCCCCAAAGCCGGGCTAGCGGCAGTTAAGGCACCGCATAAGCTACATCGAAGAAGCACACAGGTCGCACACGCGCACCTCACACTTCCTCAAAGCACGTCCCGCCTGAGATTCAGGCCACGTTGATCACGTCGTTATGACGAATGCATCAAGGTGAATGACGAGTATGCCTTGATGATCTTCGCAAGAAGCTCAGCCAAGGCAGCGTCGCCCTCGACACGCTGAGCACAACGAATCCGTAACCGGTATTCGGTTTGCTACAAACAGCAACATGCTTAAAAGCCGCCACTGCCTGATTTCTGCTGCCTGATGTTAACAGCGGGTCACGGGTAGATTGCTGGCAGCTACCATTCCAGATAATGATGAGCAGCCGCGCTCCAGTCAGGCTGTGCATGCCCTTGCGGCATTACAGAAAGACCTGCAGCAGCCGTTACATCCTGGATTCGCCACGAGCCTCATGGCGGAACGCTTGATATGAGAACGATATGGCCGGGCTGATTCCCCAAGGCTTCATTGACGACCTCCTGAACCGCACCGACATTGTCGATGTTGTCAGCTCACGTCTGCAATTGAAGAAAACCGGGAAAAACTTCAGCGCCTGCTGCCCGTTCCACAAGGAAAAGACGCCGTCTTTCAGCGTCAGCCCCGACAAGCAGTTCTACTACTGCTTTGGTTGCGGCGCAGGGGGTAACGCCCTTGGTTTCATCATGGACCACGACAATCTGGACTTCGTCCAGGCCGTCGAAGACCTGGCGAAATCAGCGGGCATGGAAGTTCCCAGAGAACAAGGTACTAAAGGGCAAAAGCCCCGCCAGCCTGTGGACTCGCCGCTTTACCCGCTGCTGACAGCCGCCGCCGAGTATTACCGCCTTGCGCTGAAGAACCATCCATCGCGCAGAGCCGCTGTGGAATACCTGAAAGGTCGCGGCCTTTCCGGCGAGATCGCCCGTGACTTCGGTCTTGGCTTTGCCCCGCCGGGCTGGGACAACCTGCACAAGCACTTGAGCAGCGATACGCTTCAACAGAAAGCCATGATTGATGCCGGCCTGTTGATCGAGAATGCCGAAACCGGCAAGCGCTATGACCGCTTCCGCGACCGGGTGATGTTTCCGATCCGCGACAGTCGCGGCCGGGTCATCGCTTTTGGCGGACGGGTATTGGGTGACGACAAGCCCAAATACCTGAACTCGCCGGAAACACCTGTATTCCATAAGGGCCAAGAGCTTTACGGCCTGTTCGAAGCACGCAAATTCAATCGCAACCTCGATGAAATCATCGTGGTCGAAGGCTACATGGACGTCATCGCTCTCGCCCAACAAGGCTTGCGCAATGCCGTTGCAACACTGGGCACCGCGACCAGCGAAGAACACTTGAAGCGGCTGTTCCGGGTTGTACCTAACGTCCTGTTCTGCTTTGACGGCGACCAGGCGGGTCGCAATGCCGCATGGCGCGCACTGGAAGCAACGCTTTCCAGCCTGCAGGACGGACGCCGCGCACGATTTCTGTTTCTGCCCGAAGGCGAAGACCCGGACACTCTGGTTCGCGCTGAAGGTACCGACGCGTTCAAGGCCCGCATTCATCAGCATGCGCAGCCGCTGGCCGACTATTTCTTCGAACAGCTAACCAAGGAAGCAGACCCACGCTCCCTTGAGGGCAAGGCCCACATGGCCACCCTCGCAGCACCGCTGATCGACAAAGTGCCCGGCGCCAACTTGCGCACGCTCATGCGTCAGCGACTGACGCAGATAACCGGCCTGAGCAACGAAAACGTCAGCCAGTTGGTGCAGAACGCACCGGCGGAGGCGCCCCCGAGTTACGACCCGGGCTTCGATTACGACGCGATGCCCGACTATGCTGATTACCAGCCACAGGTCGGATACGAAGCCCCTCAGCAAGAATGGACGCCGAAAAAATCCGGCGGCCAGGGCCAGAAAAAGTGGGAAAAGAAGCCGTGGGACAAAAAAGGTAAGCGTGGAGATGACGAACCACGTGCCCCGCGGACGCCGACGACCGTCGAACCACCAACGTTGACGGCATTGAGAACACTTCTGCATCACCCGGAGCTGGCCGAGAAAGTCGAAGATGCGAGCCACCTGGCGGCAGAAGATCATATTTATGCGCAGCTACTGGTCGCTTTGCTCGAAGCCTTGCAAAAAAATCCGAAGCTGCGCTCGCTGCAACTGATCGCCCGCTGGCACGGCACAGAACAAGGCCGATTGCTGCGAGCATTAGCGGAAAAGGAATGGTTGATCTCGGCCGATAACCTTGAACAACAGTTTTTCGACACTATAACTAGGTTATCCGCCCGCCAACGCGAGCGAAGCCTGGAGCAATTAATCAGGAAGGAACGCCAGTCAGGCCTGGACGCGGAGGAAAAACTTCTGCTGCTCAAGCTGTTAAATCGGAATGTTCCTGCACAAACCCCGACCTCAACTGGCGCGTGAGGTCATAGCTCGGGTATAATCCCCGGCTTGTTTTTTGCCCGCCAAGACCTTCAGTGGATAGGGTGTTATGTCCGGAAAAGCGCAACAGCAGTCTCGTATCAAAGAGTTGATCACCCTGGGTCGTGAGCAGAAGTATCTGACTTACGCAGAGGTCAACGACCACCTGCCTGAGGATATTTCAGATCCCGAGCAGGTGGAAGACATCATCCGCATGATTAATGACATGGGGATCCCGGTACACGAGAGTGCCCCGGATGCGGACGCCCTGATGCTGGCCGACGCCGATACCGATGAGGCAGCCGCAGAAGAAGCGGCCGCAGCGTTGGCAGCGGTTGAGACCGACATTGGTCGCACCACTGACCCTGTGCGCATGTATATGCGTGAAATGGGTACGGTCGAGCTTCTGACACGTGAAGGCGAAATCGAAATCGCCAAACGTATCGAAGAAGGCATTCGTGAAGTGATGGGCGCAATTGCGCACTTCCCTGGCACGGTTGACCACATTCTCTCCGAGTACACCCGTGTCACGACGGAAGGCGGTCGCCTGTCCGACGTGCTGAGCGGCTACATCGACCCGGATGACGGCATTGCGCCGCCAGCTGAAGTCCCGCCGCCTGTCGACCCGAAAACAGCCAAGGCTGCCGAAGGCGATGACGACGAGGAAGAGAAGGACGAGTCCTCTGACGACGAAGAAGAAGTCGAAAGCGGTCCCGATCCGATCATTGCCCAGCAGCGTTTCGGTGCGGTTTCCGATCAAATGGAAATCACCCGCAAAGCCCTGAAAAAGCACGGCCGTGACAGCAAGCAAGCGATTGCCGAACTGGTTGCACTGGCTGAGCTGTTCATGCCGATCAAACTGGTTCCTAAACAGTTTGAAGGTCTGGTTGAACGCGTTCGTAGCGCACTTGAGCGCCTGCGTGCTCAGGAACGCGCCATCATGCAGCTGTGCGTACGTGATGCACGTATGCCGCGCGCCGATTTCCTTCGCCAGTTCCCAGGCAACGAAGTCGACGAAAGCTGGACGGATGCGCTGGCTAAAGGCAAAAGCAAATACGCTGAAGCCATTGGCCGCCTGCAGCCTGATATCCAGCGTTGCCAGCAGAAGCTGACCGCGTTGCAGACCGAAACCGGTCTGACCATTGCTGAAATCAAGGACATCAACCGTCGCATGTCGATCGGCGAGGCCAAGGCCCGTCGCGCGAAGAAAGAGATGGTTGAAGCGAACCTGCGTCTGGTGATCTCGATCGCCAAGAAGTACACCAACCGTGGCCTGCAATTCCTCGACCTGATCCAGGAAGGCAACATCGGCTTGATGAAGGCGGTGGACAAGTTCGAATACCGTCGTGGTTACAAGTTCTCGACGTACGCCACATGGTGGATCCGTCAGGCCATCACTCGCTCGATCGCCGACCAGGCACGCACCATCCGTATTCCGGTGCACATGATCGAGACGATCAACAAACTCAACCGTATTTCCCGGCAGATGTTGCAGGAAATGGGTCGCGAGCCGACCCCGGAAGAGTTGGGCGAACGCATGGAAATGCCTGAGGATAAAATCCGCAAGGTATTGAAGATCGCTAAAGAGCCGATCTCCATGGAAACCCCGATCGGTGATGACGAAGATTCGCACCTGGGTGACTTCATCGAAGACTCGACCATGCAGTCGCCAATCGATGTCGCTACCGTCGAAAGCTTGAAAGAAGCAACTCGCGAAGTTCTGTCGGGCCTTACCGCCCGTGAAGCCAAGGTTCTGCGTATGCGCTTCGGTATTGATATGAATACCGACCACACGCTGGAAGAAGTGGGCAAACAGTTCGACGTGACTCGTGAGCGTATTCGTCAGATTGAGGCGAAGGCTCTGCGTAAGTTGCGCCACCCGACAAGAAGCGAGCACTTGCGCTCGTTCCTTGACGAGTAAGCGAGCAAAGCTGCACACAAAACCCCCGGCCCTGCCGGGGGTTTTGCATTATGGGTCGCAAATTTTCAACTTGGAGTGACGGTTTTCTCACTACGGCTACACTCTTCGGAGTGCCATCACGCCATCATGAGGCTGCCATGTTACAACTGTCGGCCATTATTCTGACGTACGCTCTAGGTTCTACAGCGGCTGCCGCGAACACGGAAGACCTTTCTACCCTTTACTCCGGGGTAATCTCGGTTTCGCAATTCATGAGCGTTAGCTCGCTCCCTGGACCTACGGCCCTTTATGCGACGTCATCCATGCCGTCGGCCAGTGCAAACCCAACGAGCATCAACACCCCCTCTACAGCATCTGAATCCGGATCAGAGCTGATGCCACGCACCAGCGGCACATCACTCAAGGAAAGCTTCCTGCTATACGGCCTGCCGGGGCTTTTGCTGCTTTCAACTGTCTTGATCATCGTGATTCGTGTGAACCGTCAACTGAGCTCGGAAATCACCCGAAGGATGGAGCTGGAGCAACAACTCCGAAGTAGCGAGTATCACTATCGCGGAATGGTCGAGAGCCTGTCGGCAATTGCCTGGGAGGCCAACCCGGAAGATTATTGCTACAACTACGTCTCACCTCAGGCTGAGAGCCTGCTGGGCTACCCGCTTCATCAATGGAAGGAACCTGGGTTCTGGCAGAGCATCGTGCACCCTCAGGACTTGCAGAAGACTGAAGCGCTGTGCAGAGAAGCCGCCAGCAGCGGCAACGATCACAGTGTCGACTACCGCGTCATCAGTGCTGACGGCCGAACACTCTGGATACGCGACATCGTCAGTTTGATAAAGCAGGGTCGTAAGTCCGTCATGCGCGGGCTGATGATCGACATCAGCGAAACCAAGCAAACCGAAGAAGCCCTGCGACTTTCCGAAGGTAAATTCGCCTCGGTATTCGCTCAGTGCCCGGACATTCTGGTGATTGCCAGCCTGGTGGACGGCGCCGTTCTGGAAGCCAATACCGCATTTGTCGACCAGATAGGCTTCCCCGTGGAGGACATCATTGGGCGCACACCCACCGAACTCGACATCTGGGGCATTCCAGGCATAGGCCCCGGGATACTGGAACGACTACAGAAAGGCAGCATCCGCAACCTTGAGATGCCCTTTCGGCGCAAAGACGGCCGCATGTTTTCCGGGCTGGTTTCCGCCGAACCTTTTGACCTGGACTCCACGCCAGCGGTAGTCGTTGTCGTGCGGGATATCACCCAGCTCAAACAGGCCCAGCAAGAACTTCAGATGTCTGAAGAGAAGTTCGCCAAATCATTCCATTCCTCACCGGACGGCCTGCTGATTACTCGTCAGCGCGATGGGATGCTGGTCGAGGTCAACGAAGGGTTCAGCCGCATCACCGGTCACGAAAGCTCGACCTCACTGGATCAGTCCGTCATCGATCTTGGAATCTGGGCGAATCTGGACGAGCGTAGCAAGCTGCTGGAGCAGTTGAACCGCGAAGGTTTCGTCCGTGATTTTCGTAGCCACATCAGGCACAAGGATGGTCAGATTCGGCTGTGTGAAATCTCGTCACGGCCACTGCTAATCGGCGGCGAAGCGTGCATGCTGACCATCGCCCGGGACATCACCGAGCGTCATCAGATGCAGGAAAAGCTGCAACTGGCTGCCACTGTCTTCGAGAGCACTGCGGAGGGGGTGTTAATCACCGATACCCGACAGCGAATAAACGCGGTCAATCGGGCCTTCAGCGAAATTACCGGCTATAGCGAGCAGGAAGCGCTTGGTCAAACACCAAGCCTGATGGCTTCAGGTCTGCATGACAGCGCGTTCTATGCAGCCATGTGGTACCAGTTGACCGCTGAAGGACATTGGCAGGGAGAAATAACAAACCGCCGAAAAAACGGGGAGGTCTACCCAAGCTGGCTGACGATCAGCGCGGTCCGAAACAGGGAACAGTTCATCACCCACTTCGTCGCAGTCTTCGCCGACATTTCAAGCCTCAAACATGCTCAAGCACGCCTGGACTATCAAGCTCATCATGATCCGCTGACCGGTCTGCCCAATCGCACGCTGTTCGAAAACCGCCTGCAAGCCGCCTTGCTGCACAGCATGGAATCCAACAGCCTTGGCGCGGTGCTGTTCCTTGACCTTGATCGCTTCAAGCACATCAATGACAGCCTCGGACACCCCGTGGGCGACCTGCTGCTCAAGGGCATCGCACAACGCCTCAAAGAAACCCTGCGCGACATCGACACCGTGGCGCGCCTGGGCGGAGACGAGTTCATCATCCTGCTGCCGGGCCTGCTGCACCCGAGCGACGCCGAAACCATCGCCGCCAAGCTACTGGCCTGCTTCACCGCACCGTTTCAGGCCGGGGAACATGAGTTCTTCATGAGCGCCAGCATTGGCAGTTGCCTGTTCCCTACCGACGGTCACGACGTGGCTACCGTGGTGAAGAATGCTGACGCCGCCATGTACCGCTCAAAAGCCAAAGGTCGCAACCGCGTTGAAAGCTATACGCAGGACCTGACCTCACAGGCCAGCGCCCGCATCGCTCTCGAACATGAACTGCGCCGAGCCATCGAGCGTAATGAGTTCAGCCTTTGCTATCAGCCGAAAATCAGCCTGCTCAGCCAACAGCTGGTTGGCGCAGAAGCCCTGCTTCGCTGGACACATCCCACTTTTGGCGAAGTACCACCTGAGCATTTCATTCCGTTGGCTGAAGAGAATGGCATGATTCTGCAGATCGGCGATTGGGTACTGGAACGCGCCTGCCTGCAACTGTACGAGTGGAACAAGCTTTACGCCCCTTTCGGCGCGCTCTCAGTGAACCTCGCTGGCGCACAGTTACGCCAGCCCAATCTGCTGGCCCGGATCGAGCAACTGCTCTCTGACCACAACCTGGCCCCCGACTGCCTGCAACTGGAGATCACCGAAAACTTCATCATGAGCCAGGCCGAAGAAGCCCTCGCCGTCCTGCACAAACTCAAAACCCTCGGCGTACAACTGGCCATTGATGACTTCGGCACAGGCTACTCATCCCTGAGCTACCTGAAACGCTTGCCACTGGACATCCTGAAAATCGACCAGTCGTTCGTTCGCAGCCTGCCCGATGATCCACACGACGTCGCCATCGTCCGCGCCATCATCGCCCTGGGCCGCAGCATGCAATTGACCGTCATCGCCGAAGGCGTAGAGAACAACGAACAACAGCAATTCCTCGCCAACGAAGGCTGCGAACAGATCCAGGGCTACATCGTCAGCCTCCCTCTCCCACCCGATGAATTCAGCTCGAAATTTCTTCGTACGACTCTTTCGGACTTTTCGGATAGCACAGCATCGAAACCGCCGTTATAATCCGCGGCCTACTGAGGGCCTATAGCTCAGTTGGTTAGAGCAGGGGACTCATAATCCCTTGGTCCACGGTTCGAGTCCGTGTGGGCCCACCAAATTAAAAAGCCGCGCTAATGCGCGGCTTTTTTTGTTTTGGGTTGAATACTTTCATGCGTTCGAAACGCTGGAAAGGTCCTGAATAGGGACATAGGTCCCTTTTAAGGGCCGATACATTTGACATGCCAGCCCTTCCCCTAAACGATGCGCTCTTCGCGAAAAAATCACCGGAAGTACCGGCTGCTCAATCCGAGGCTAAAAAGCAGCTGAAGATCACTCAAAGGATTTGAAAAAATGATTGAGATCGAAGAAGGTAGCGGCAACGTCTACGCTGACCTCGGCCAGGATGACGCCAAGGAGATGCTGGTCAAGGCTCAGCTAGCGTCGAAGATCGGCGGCATCATCAAAGCTCGCCATCTGACTCAGCTCGAAGCAGCTGAAATCCTGGGCATGCCTCAGCCCAAAGTGTCCGAAATGCTGCGCGGGAAATTCAGAGGAATCAGAGAGACCAAGATGATCGACTGCCTGTCTCGACTTGGGCGTGACGTTCAGATAGTCGTCAAGACAGCGCCTCGTTCGCGTCATGGTGTGGGACGTGTTGAAGTTGTGTTTGCTTGATCGGGCGTTAAGTTACGACGACACTGCCAAGCAAATGAAGGCAGCCCTGTGGGAGCGAATTCATTCGCGAAGGGGTCGGTGCATCCGATAAAGAACTATCGCCCGTGATGCCGCATTCGCGAATGAATTCGCTCCCACAGGTATACCGCGCTTGCAGTTTCGTAGCCTCAATCCACCACCACATGTGGCAAGAACCGGCTGCTGTCCTTGGTGATCAGGCTGTCGTCTTCCCGAATGCCAATCCCTGAAGCCACATCGCCCACGACCCATGAACCAATGAGTGTGTAGCTGTCGCCGAAGCGTGGCAGCGGGGCGAATTTTTGCAGGATGTAGGGCGCGTCGTTGTAGGGGCCGTCTTCGAAAATGACTTCGTCACCGGGGGTGCGGATTTCGATGTTTGCACCTTCGCGGGAGAAGTAGGGTTTGCGGACCCAGCCTTTCGGGACAGGCGCTCGCGGGTCTTTGTCGACGAAGGTCGGCAGCAGATTCGGATGGCCTTCGTTGAATTTCCAGAGCAGCGGCAGAATGCCTTTGTTGGAGATGATGGACTTCCACGCAGGCTCGATGAATTGCGTGTCGCATTGCGGGACTGCCTGCCCATGAGGCTCGTGGAACACGTGTTCCCAGGCATGCAGTTTGAAAATACGCTCGATCCAGCGGCCTTCAAGGTCGACGAAGCGGCCTTGGGAGTTGAGGCCGATGTCTTCGATGTCGATGTGCCGGGTTTCGATGCCGACGTGTTCCGCCATCTTGCGCAGGAACTCAGTGGTGCCTCGGTCTTCTGCTGAACCTGACATGGCGGAGAAGTAGAACGGCCCGCCCTCTCTGATGGCTGCGAAAGCCCGGACCAGATCTTCTGCCAGCGAATTGAACTGCGAGGCATGTGCAGGCAAGACGCCTCGGGCGATTTGCTCTTCCAGCCAGATAAGCTGAAATGCGCCAGCTTCATAGGCAGAAGTTGGCGTGTCCATATTGCCTTCCAGCAGCTTAGCCGGATTCACGCCGTCATAACTGAAGTCGAAGCGCCCGTACAAATGTGGGTGCCCTTCCTTCCAGGACGTCCGGACCAGATCGAAGAACGCTGGCGGGATGGCCAGTTCAGTCAGCAACTCCTCGCTTTCCACCACCCGCTCGACGGCATCCATACACATGGCATGAAGCTCCTGAGTCGGAGCCTCAATGTCGCGGGTGATCTGGGCTTCGGAGAACTGGTAGTAAGCGCGCTCATCCCAATAGCGCTCGCCGTCGATGGTGTGGAAATCGAATCCCTCACGCTCGGCGGTCTCGCGCCAGTCAGGCCGCTCTTCGATACTGATCTTTTCCATGGCTGGCGCTCCCGTTAGCCGCCGAAACCGCTGCTTTTGCCGCCCCAGCCGCTGCGAGCCGTTGCCTGGCTACCAAACCCGCCACGGGAAACCGACGACGAGACTGACGAGTTACGGCCCAGTGTGCTCTTGGAGTAGGTACCGGTTGAGCTGGTGCGCGCCTGAGTGGAATTGCCGAAGGTCTTGCCGCGCTCGATCTGACGCGACAGCGTCGAGGACTGATAGCCGCCGCGCGAGTCGCGCTCCTGATAAACCGGTTGGGAATAGTAACGACCGCCGCCACCACTGAACCCGTTGATCATGTTGCTGACCAACATGCCCATCAGAAACCCGTTGACGCCGGAGCTGGCGAAGCCTGAGCCCCCCGACTGGTTCGCCTGAGCCTTGGCAGCCTCGACCTGATCCTTGGGCAGCTCACCGGAAATCTCCAGCTGAAAGCCGCCCAGCTTGGGCGTGAATTTGCCGTCGGAATTCTGCTGGCAGTAATCAGGGACAAAATCTGCTTCACATGCGGCCGCATTGTCGTAAGTTGGCGCAATACGGCGGTGATCCGCCAAGGCCGTCATGTAGGCATCCGAGCACACATCGACGGGAACCTTCTGGTCCACGCAGGCTTGCACAGTCGGATACGTCTGCTGGGCCGTCACTTCCACAGTATCGGACTTGCTGCACGCACTGATGGCCAGCGGCAAGGTGCTGGCCAGGACCAGCTTCAAAGAACTACGTCTCATCGAATACTCCTTTCGATCACAGGCAATCAGGTCGACGGCGTCATGCAGGCCGAATTGAGGAAGCCAACACTGATCGAAACGCTGGCTGCGTAAATGGCAGCGGCCAGTTCGCCACGGGTGATGCGAGCCGAGAGGTCTTTGAGAACAAAATTGGTCGCGGTGAACGCCAACAATTGCACGACGGCTGCGATAAGCGCCCAGATCACCACGTCCAGCACACTGATGCTGTAAGTAATCACGTTACTGGCAGGCAGGGCGAAACCAATCAATGCACCGCCCAGCGCAATAGCTGCAGCGACATTGCCTTCACGAATCTGCACGAACTCTTTGTGCGGCGTCAGACGTGTGTAGGCCATCTGGAACAGAGCGAACAAGCCACCCGCCACAATGATGTAGATAATGAAGCTCAGCACGGATTGAAAACTGAGGGACAAACTAAGCGCATCAAGCATTTTTACTTCCTTTTAGAGGACGGTGAAATCAGTGGATTGCAGCGTGACGCCAACCGAGGTTGTGAGCGAGACCACGCCCTCTTCATCCTCTTCGACAGACAGCAGCAAAAACTCGCGTCGATCAATCAAGCCCGTGTCGCGGGCGTACAGCATACTCAAATGCTCGATACGGTAGCTGCCATCCGGGTTGGCAACATGTTCAGTCATCGGCGTCAGCTCAGTCTGTCCTTGTTCAGTACCCCACTGGCGCTCGTACTCCCAGCCGTCATGCTCATACACTGGCAAACCGATTTTCGATTCAGGGCCCACCAGACGCTTCAATTCAGACTCGCTGTTGATGGTCACGACACTGCTGTAGCCGAACAGGATAACGTCCTGAACGTCTTCAGCCGCAGGGCCATTCATCATGACCTGCATCCAGTAGTCTTCATCTTCGAAATAGAAGCGCAACAGCCGGATGGACTGTCCGAGGTCAACATGGCCCACAGACCAGACCACCTCTTCGTTGGGTACGACCAGTTCCGAATGCCCATCAAGCAGCAGCTTGAGGGAGTCATCAAGATCCAGCATGCGCCCGGTTGCCAGGCCAAACGGCGCGAGCAACGCAGCGCCATTCAACGGCGCGGTCGCGGCGGATGGCTTTGGCGGTGCCAGGCCCAAAGCTCGTTTGATCCAACTCATAATGCGTTTCCTTTCATTGACGCCAGAGCGATGCTCAGCGCGAAATTGCTCAAACTGATGGTTTTTCCACCAGCCCTTTTGCGTGCATCAGCCAGGCCACGACAATACCTGCAAGCGCGCCCGCAATGTGTGATTCAAACGAGACGCCCGGCACCGGTATGAAGCCCAGGATCAGTCCGCTGTAACCCACTAACGTGATCAATGCGACGGCGAAGCTGACCAGACTGCGCTGAAACCACGCGCGCGCCAACAGATAAGCCCACAACCCAAAGATCAATCCGCTGGCCCCGACATGAATCGTCGGCCGACCCACCATCCAGACCAACAGGCCGCCTAACAGCGTTACCAGCAAAACCACACGAACATAACGCTGCAAGCCTTCAGTTGCCACCAACCAGCTCAGCACGATAAAGGGCAGCAGATTACTCAGCAAATGACGAACAGAGCCGTGCAGAAAAGGAGAAAAAATAATGCCTTGCAGCCCCGACCAGGTCCTGGGAACCAGACCATGATTCAGGAGGCTGTTTGCGGTCAGCGAGTTAATCACCTGAACTGCAATCATCACAGCGGCAAGGCCAAGAATAACCCGTAGCCCGTTTCCGACATTCATGTAGGCACCGTTCGAATCAGACGAAGGCTATCGAGAAAAGCAAACAGAAAAAAGGGGCAAACGGGTATCCGCCTGCCCCTCTTTCAACGATGTTACTGACCCGCGTTGCCGCCTTGGTTCTGCGCCTTGAGGCGAGCCAGCACGTCAGCAGCGCCACCGGTTTTCGCACCGATACCGGCGTCCTGCAGACGACGCTCAAGATCACCGCCATTGGCGGCGTCCGCGAGCTCTTCTGCGGCTTCCAGCTTGGCATCCTGCTCGTCCTGACGCTGCTTGATGCGCGCCAGCGAACCCACTGCAGTTTCCAGACGACCATTGGCACCGCCCGTGGCTGCCGCGGCGTTGATCTGCGCTTTCTGCACGCTGTCACGCGCCTTGGCCATGTCGGCTTGCTGACGCAGGCCTTTGATCTGGCTTTCGGCCTTGGTGACCTGAGCCGTCAACTTGGTGACCTGAATGCCGAACTGGTCAGCTGCGGCTTTTTCCTGATCGCGCAGTGCAGTCAGTTCGGAAACCTTTTCCGCACATTCCAGAGCCAGGCCTTCTTCGCCCTTGTTCATGGCGGCGATGGCTTTCTGTTCCCAGTTGGCGATGTTCTTGTCGTGTTCATCCACACGCTGTACGGACAGCTTGTGTTTGGCTTTGATCTGGATCAGTTGATTGCGAGCGGCGAGCATAGAGGCATCGGCGTCACGGATTTCCTGGTCCAGAATTCGGAGTGCCTGAGCGTCGACGATTGCCTCACCGACCTCGGAGGCGCCGCCACGCATAGCGGTAACCATTTTCTTCCAAAGGCTCATTGATTTGTCTCCCGATTACTGTGAGTCAACTGTTAAAAAATCTTCGTAGGCATCAGCGGCGCGGATCACGTTGTCTGCCAGGGTAAACACTTCCTGGACAATGACGGTCAGTGAAGAAGCCGCGCTCAGCGCGCCAAACATGCTGTAAACGGTCTCGCCGTTCGGCATGGTTTCGATACCGATGGACGACAGCGGGAAGATGTCCCGGCTGCGCAAAACGGTGTCGTTGAAAGCCGCGACGTCTTTTACCTGGGAGGCGTAAACCAGTACGCAATCCACAAGAATCTGATCGCCAGCAATTGCAATGATGATCGGCAGGCCGCCGAAGTTGTTCATCGTCACGCTCAAGCTTGGCTCGGCCCCCTGAACCAGCGTCAACTCGACTTCATTACTCTTTACCACGTCCAGTTCAGCGAGCGCCGAGTGCAGCGTGTCGATGGTCCAGTTGGTATTTTCGCTCATGAATTCCTCCAGTTTGATGCGGTTACCCAAATAGGGCTGGCGTAACACTTTTTCGACGTTTCTCAAGACTTCAGCGTTTTCAGGAAGCACATACAGCTCTCTTTTAACGTACCCGGCCGCCGTCAGCCGTGCACGCATTTCACGCATGTAGTCGGTTGAAGTTTTTCGAGCCATCCAAGCGCCTTCCAGGACATCACATGTGATAGGTCAGCAAGCTACGCTCAAAAAAACTGATACGCAATAGCTCACATGTGATGAAACATTTCATCGCGACTGTGGCTTACTGGTGCCATCCCGCGTCTCCTCCGGGATCGATTCTCAAACCGCGCGGTCTTTTACGCATGACGAATTCCCGCTCTCTCCGTTTGCCTTTCTGGCTGCGTCGCGTTTTGCGACCTTTGCTGGATCCTTATCGCCGCTTCCGCCACGCACGCCTGATCCACGCGGCGCGAATCGCGGTCGGGTTGCTGGTGACGATTCTCTTGACCACAGGGCTCAACCTGCCTCACGGCGAGTGGGCATCGGTGACAATGCTGATCGTGATTGGCGGCTTGCAGCATCATGGCAATATCCGCAAAAAATCAGTCGAGCGAGCCTACGGAACGTTGATTGGCGCGGGGCTTGGATTGCTGGTCGTTGTGCAGCAAGGCTATCTGGAGATACCGCTGCTGACCTACGCCATGATGTCGGTGATGTGCGGATTCTTTGCGTATCACGCGATCGGTAAAGGCGGTTATACCGCTCTGCTATCGGCTATTACCCTGTTCATCGTCGCAGGCCATGGCTACAACCCGATTAGCGATGGCTTGTGGCGCACGGTCGACATCCTGATCGGTATCGCACTGGCGCTGGCGTTCTCTTTCGCCCTGCCGCTTTATGCGGTCTTCTCCTGGCGCTACAACCTGGCCAGCGGCTTGCGTGACTGCGCCAAGGTCTATGGCCGAATCATCCACGGCCAGCCGGTAGCGGCTGATGAGCATTTGAAGTTAGTGGCTCGCCTGAACAGCACTATGCTGCAATTGCGCTCGCTGTTGCCGTCGGTGTCCAAGGAAGTGCGAATTTCCATGGTCGAACTGGATGCCATTCAAGGGCACTTCCGTATGTGCCTGAGCACGCTGGAAATCCTCGCCAATATACGGCCTGATGATCTTGATCAAGCGGCCGGCCCTGAGTGGCGCGCACGTCTGGACACGGAGTTTCGTCAAACCCGCCGCCAGTTGATCGCCATGGCGCGCGCTCTGCAGACAGGCGCTACCGAGCGCCTGCAGCGTACCTCCGAAACCAGTCTGCCAGACATGGGTTACCCGATACCGGTGCAACTGACCGGATATCACCTGTTGATGCTGCAACTGGCGAGCAACATCGACGGCCTGCAGCAAAGGCTGGCAAAGACATCCAGACGCTGGAAAATTTGAGCATGAAGCAGTTGCTTGAATGGCTGCTTCGTTTTTCGACCTGCCCTTTTGGCCCCCCAGTCAAATCTTCGTCATAGCGCTGTCACAAAGGGAAGATAGCTTCATCTGCAAAAACATCCTGATCGCGACCGAAAACGCTTTTAAAAGCGACACAACGGACAAGATTCTGGCTTCATCAGCCTCACAGATGACATATCTTTAAAACTGCTATAGCTTGCCCAAACGCACATTGCTATCAGCGACAAAACAAAGAGGAAGTCCACACTTCCCGAATTTCAAAGGGGCAAATTACCGGCCCCTTTTTCTATACCTTCTTTGCACATGTTTATGTGAAGGCTGCCGCCTAATCACTCTTTGAAGTACACGAAAATGATCGAACCCGAACGGATCGTCACTCTCTCCCGGGAAGTGGAAGCGTTAGCGAATCGAGGTGTCAGCGACATACAGATGATCACGCGGCAAACCCGATTATTGGCGATCAACGCGCTGATTGAAGCGGCGCATGCGGGTAAAGCCGGCCTGGGTTTCTCGGTGGTGGCAGAGGAGGTCAAAGACATTTCCGAACGGATTTCGAAAATCGCCAGTGGGCTGACCCAGGATTTGCAGGCATCAGTCAACGAACTGACTGACCTGGGCCGTGGCATGTGCTTCGACGTGCGCGGTCAGCGGCTGGCAGATCTGTCGCTGAACATGATCGAGATCATCGACCGCAACCTTTATGAGCGCACGTGCGATGTGCGCTGGTGGGCAACCGACGCCTCGCTGGTCGATGCGTTAACCACAACCACGCCGCAAACCAGTGCTCACGCCAGCGGGCGGCTGGGGATCATTCTCGACAGCTACACCGTGTACCTGGACATCTGGGTCGCCGACACCAAAGGGCGCGTCATCGCTTCGGGTCGACCGGATACTTTTGGCAAGGTTATCGGTGCCAACGTGGCCGAGGCGCCGTGGTTCAAGCAAGCCGTGCGGCATTCATCCGGCGATCAGTATTTCGCCGGAGAAGTGGCTGTGGAGCCGTTGCTTAACGGCTCGCAAACCTGTGCGTTCAGTGCTGCTGTACGCAGCAAAGCCGGCAAGCAAACACCGGTGATTGGCGTGATCGGGATCTTCTTTGACTGGAAAAATCAGGCGGATTCGATCATCAACGGCGTGCGCTTGAGCGACGAAGAGCGCGCTCGCAGCCGGGTGATGCTTGTGGATGCCAATCACAAGGTCATTGCCAGCTCCGACGCCCAAAGCCACTTGGGCCAAAACGTTGACCTGAAGTTAAAAGCCGGACAAGCCAGCGGTTACAGCGCTCAGGCTAACAACGTCATTCAGGGTTACTCGATGACACCTGGATTCGAAACCTATCCAGGCATGGGCTGGCTGGGTGTGATCGAGCAGCAGCTGCCCGCGATAGAGGGGTAGCTCGGCGTAGATCAAGCTAAATAGTTTGAAATGCATTCCTGTAGGAGCTGCCGAAGGCTGCGATGGATTTATCCTGAAACACCGCATTCGCAGCCTTCGGCAGCTCCTACAGGGACCGTGTTGATGTGTGATTACACTCAATACCCCGCAGCAGCCCCATTACTGCGCGGATCAAACGCTCCCTCGAAAGAGCCATTCGGCAAACGAACCGCCGCTGCCGCATGCCCCATGGTTTCGGTAAAGGGCGCAAGTATCTCGACCTCATGACCGAGCGCTTTCAACTGCTCAATCACCTCGGGTGCGGCGCGTGACTCCAGCTTCAACGTATCGCTGCTGTCGCCCCAGGTTCTGCCCAGCAACCAGCGTGGCGCGGTGACAGCCTGTTGCAGTGGCTGGCCGAACACCGCGTATCGGCTGAACACCGCAGCCTGTGTCTGTGGCTGACCATCTCCGCCCATGGTTCCATAGACCAGCGTACGGCCGTCACTCAACCGCGCCGCCGCAGGGTTCAATGTGTGGAACGGCTTCTTGCCGGGTTTCAGCGCCAGCAGGTGATCAGGGTCGAGGCTGAATGAAGCGCCCCGATTCTGCCAGTTCAGGCCGCTTTCCGGCAGCACCACGCCACTGCCAAACTCGTGATAGATACTCTGGATAAACGACACCGCCAAACCACTGCTGTCGATGATGCCCATCCAGATCGTATCGCCCGGTCCCTTACCTTCCCCCCAGAGTGCCGCGTGATGTGGATCGATGCGTTCAGCCAAAGCATGCAAGTAGTCAGCTTCAAGACAGGCCTGTGGCTCGATGGTCATGTGCTCGGGATCGGTGATGTGCTCATCGCGCACTGCAAAGGCCAGTTTGGTGGCCTCCACAAGGGTGTGGATATGCTCGGCGCTTTCAGCCGTGCACTGGCTCAGGCCAGCGTGGTCTGCGATGCCAAGGATCAATTGCGACACCAGCCCCTGACTCGGCGGCGGCATGTTGAACACGGTGCCAGCGCTGTGCTGGAGCGCCAAGGCCCGGACACGTTTGGCGCGATAACCGGCCAGGTCGCTACGAGTGACCGGCGCGCCTACCCGCTCCAGATCCATGGCGATGGAGTCCGCCAGCGAGCCGCGGTAGAAACTGTCCAGCCCCTCTTCTGCCAGGGTTCGCAAAGTAGTCGCGAGACGCGTTTGCTTGAACAGACTGCCTGCCAAAGGCGCTTGGCCGTCGTGCAAAAAGGTTTCGGCGAAGCCTGGAATATCCTGTAATTCAGCCTTCTTGCTTGCCGTTGCTATGTGCTGGGACGGCGTCACCGGGATGCCGGATTCCGCATAAAAGATCGCATCGGCCAGCAGTCGAGGCAGCGGCAGACGACCGCCCCTTTCGGTGCTGACCTGCAACGCTTCTTGCCAACCGCCGACAGTACCGGCAACCGTCAGCGCAGCATCAGGGCCTCGAACCGGAATACGCGTCATGCCCGCGTAATGCTCCATGGTCGCGAGGCTCCCGGCAGGGCCGCTGGCATCAATGGCTACCGGATCTCCTTCGGGCGGCACAATCAACCAGAAACCATCGCCCCCCAGGCTGTTCATGTGTGGATAAACCACCGCAATCGTCGCGGCAGCAGCGACCATCGCCTCAATCGCGTTGCCACCCTCGCGCAAAACAGCCAGTGCCGATTGCGCAGCCAGGCTATGAGGCGCGACGGCGATGCCCCGGGCTGCGAGCGTTGTATTAAGCATTCAGACTCCTTGGTTGACGGGCTGCGGGGCGTTCTTCGCCAGCCAGTTGATGCGCATGCGTTTGAGCACGAAAAAAGCCAGCGCAGCGGTAATGATGTCGAAGCTGATCGCAACGGCAAACACCGGTACCCAGCTGTCGGTGTATTGGTGCAGCAAGGCCGCCACCGGACCACCGAAGATTGAGCCGATACCTTGTGCCATGTACAGAAAGCCGTAGTTGGTCGTCGCGTTTTTGCTGCCGAAGGTATCCGTCAGCGTCGACGGGAACAGCGAGAAAATCTCACCCCAGCCGAGAAATACCACGCCTGACAGCAACACGAAAAGGACCGGGTTATCGATGGTCAGAAACCACAACGTCATCGCGACGCCTTCAAAGAAGAAAGCGAAGGCCATGGTATTTTCCCGCCCCCAGCGATCTGAGATCCAGCCAAACAGAGGCCGCGTCAGCCCGTTGCAAATACGGTCGATGGTCAACGCCAGTGGCAGGGCCGCCATGCCCATGACCATCACGTTGGTCATGCCGAAGTCCTTGGCGAAACTGGCCATCTGCGAGGTGACCATCAGGCCCGACGTGGACATCATGGTGAACATCGCAAACATCAGCCAGAAGACCGGTGTTTTAAGCATCTGTCGCGGTGCCACATCCGCAACCACTCGGCCCACGATCGGCACCGGCTGTTCGGCGAGGTGCGCGGGCGGTTGCCGCAAGAACTGCGAAGCGACAAACCCGACGATGCCGAGGATCAGGCCGAAGGTCATCAGCGTCGACTCCATGCCGACATCCTTGAGGCTGTTGCTGATCGGGAAGGTCGTGAGCATCGCGCCCATGCCATAACCTGCAGCGACCGCGCCCGCCGCCAGACCACGGCGATCCGGGAACCAGCGAACCATCAAGCCGACGATCCCGACATACACGATGCCGGTCCCCAGACCACCCAGCAGGCCATAACTCAGGTACAGCGAAGTCAGTGAGGTTGCCTGGCTGGCGAGAATCCAACTCAACCCGGACAGTACACACCCGGTAGCGATCAACTTGCGCAGGCCAAAACGATCAATCAACCAGCCTTGGGCCGGTGAAAAGAAGGTCTGCAGAATAATTAATAGCGAGAAGGTTATCTGCACCTGGGCCAGAGAAACACCCAGCTTCTGCGTTAACGGACCGGTAAATAAAGTCCACACATATTGCGGACTGGAAATGGCCATCATACAAACCATGCCGATAACCAATTGATACCAGCGCGAACTGAAAGCCCCGACGACTGGCTGCTCTAGCGTAAGCGTCTTGCTGACCATAACGAATCTCACTGTCCAAGTGGGTATACGTCTGTTCAGCAAGCGGCATGCCAATAATATTTAAGCAGTAACAGTAAAAATCTAGAACTTCACAAGTCCAGTCAGAGCTAATACAAAACCATTGCCCGCACTTATAACTTCCGAAGCAAAAGTCGAAATACACGCATTAATGGTTTACGGATTACATTTACACACTACTTATTAACGGCCTTTACCTTACGCCTAACTTTCAGGCTCATCTAACGCTGGCAAGACACAAGGCATCGCTTAACGGACACATCGCCTTTTTTGTTCACTTGGTAGCTCACATTGTGCGCACCAGAATGATTCTGCCTGCTTCGTTTTAGCCCGCACGCCCCCCATCCGCGGCCGCCACAGGTAATATGCCCGCAGCCTTGAAGGAGAGACTCTTTGTCCACCACTCGCCAACCCGTCCTTGATGAAGTCGACCGCCAATTGATCGCAGCCCTGCAGATTAATGCTCGCGAAAGTGTTGCCATGCTTGCCCGGCAACTGGGTATCGCCCGGACCACCGTGACGTCCCGGCTGGCACGGCTTGAAAGCGCCAAGGTGATCACCGGCTATGGCGTGCGCCTCAGTCAACGAGTAGTTGATGGTGGGTTGCAGGCCTACGTCGGGATCACCGTGCAACCGCGCTCGGGCAAGGAAGTGCTACGCCGCTTGAGCAGCCTGGCTCAGGTCCAGCAGCTGTGTGCTGTGAGTGGTGAGTTTGATTACGTAGCCTGGCTGCGCACTGATTCGCCGGAGCAACTGGACCAGTTGCTGGATTTGATCGGCAGCGTTGATGGCGTCGAAAAAACCACGACCTCGATCATTCTCAGCAGCAAGATTGATCGCGGGCAGCCTGTTTAGAGCAACGCCCTCCTGTAGGAGCTGCCGAAGGCTGCGATGCATTTATCCTGACACACCGCCATCGCAGCCTTCGGCAGCTCCTACAGAAATGCATTTCAATCCAAAACGGTTTGGGTAGATAAAGGGAAATTGTCTAACTGACCACTAGCATCGTCATATCGCACAAAATCACTCCATAACGACGACATTTTGCGTCTTATTTACGTCCCTGCGCTTGTCTAAACTGTCGCTTTCGCGTGTCAGCCAGGTCAGTCATGAAAAACAATCGCCACCCCGCAGACGGTAAGAAGCCGATCACTATTTTCGGCCCGGACTTCCCTTTCGCCTTCGATGACTGGATCGAGCACCCCGCCGGGCTGGGCAGTATTCCTGCCGAGAATCACGGTCAGGAAGTGGCGATCGTTGGCGCGGGCATCGCGGGTCTGGTGGCGGCCTATGAACTGATGAAGCTGGGTCTGAAGCCTGTCGTCTACGAGGCATCGAAGATGGGCGGCCGTCTGCGATCCCAGGCTTTCGAAGGCACTGAAGGCATCATCGCGGAGTTGGGCGGTATGCGTTTTCCGGTGTCTTCCACGGCGTTCTATCACTACGTCGACAAGCTTGGCCTGGAATCGAAGCCTTTCCCAAACCCGCTGACGGCCGCCTCGGGCAGTACCGTTATCGATCTGGAAGGCGTCACCTATTACGCGCAGAAACTCTCGGATCTCCCCGCGATGTTCCAGGAAGTCGCCGACGCCTGGGCTGATGCGCTGGAAGAAGGTTCGGGTTTCAAGGATATCCAGCAAGCCATCCGCGACCGTGATGTGCCGCGCCTCAAAGAACTGTGGAACACCTTGGTGCCATTGTGGGATGACCGTACGTTCTATGACTTCGTCGCCACCTCCAAAGCGTTCGCCAAACTGTCGTTCTACCACCGTGAAGTCTTCGGGCAGGTCGGCTTCGGCACCGGCGGCTGGGACTCGGACTTCCCCAACTCGATGCTGGAAATCTTCCGCGTGGTCATGACCAACTGCGACGATCACCAGCACCTGATCGTGGGTGGCGTAGAGCAAGTGCCGCTGGGCATCTGGCGCCATGTACCGGAGCGCTGCGCCCACTGGCCGGAAGGCACCAGCCTTGCTTCGCTGCATCACGGCGCGCCACGTACCGGTGTAAAGCGGATTGCCCGCGCCGAAGACGGTCTGCTGGCCGTCACTGATAACTGGGGTGACACCCGCCACTACGCGGCGGTACTGACCACCTGCCAGAGTTGGTTGCTGACCACCCAGATCGAATGCGAAGAATCACTGTTCTCGCAAAAAATGTGGATGGCGCTGGACCGTACCCGTTACATGCAATCGTCAAAAACATTCGTGATGGTCGATCGTCCCTTCTGGAAGGACAAAGATCCGGAAACCGGCCGCGACCTGATGAGCATGACCCTCACCGACCGTCTGACCCGCGGCACTTACCTGTTCGATAACGGTGACGACAAGCCAGGCGTGATCTGCCTGTCTTACTCGTGGATGAGTGATGCGCTGAAGATGCTACCGCAGCCCATCGAAAAACGGGTCAAACTGGCGCTCGATGCGCTGAAGAAGATCTACCCTAAAGTCGACATCGCCGCGCGGATCATCGGAGACCCGATTACCGTTTCCTGGGAATCGGACCCGCACTTCCTTGGCGCTTTCAAAGGTGCATTGCCGGGGCATTACCGTTACAACCAGCGTATGTACGCGCACTTCATGCAGCAGGACATGCCTGTCGAACAGCGCGGCATGTTTATCGCGGGAGACGACGTATCCTGGACTCCCGCGTGGGTGGAAGGCGCAGTGCAGACCTCACTGAATGCGGTGTGGGGCATCATGACCCATTTCGGCGGCAAGACCCACGCCGACAACCCAGGCCCCGGTGATGTGTTCCACGAGATTGGTCCCATCGCCCTGACCGATTGAACAAAAGGCTGAACCATGCACATCGCCCTGTACCAATGCCCGCCGCTGCCGCTGGATATCGGCGGCAATCTGCAACGTCTGGATGATCAGGCGCGAGAGGCGGCAGCACTCGGTGCAAAGCTGCTGGTTTGCCCTGAGATGTTTCTCACCGGCTACAACATCGGTGCCGAGGCGGCGCGTACCTTGGCGCAACCCAGTGATGGCTTCGCTGCGGGTGATATCGCGGCGATTGCCAAGGGTTACGATATTGCGATCCTTTATGGATATCCGGAGCTGGGCGCTGACGACCTGATTTACAACTCTGTGCAGTTGATCGACGGCCACGGCAAGACCCTTTGCAACTATCGCAAGACACACCTGTACGGCGACCTGGACAAAGCGATGTTCAGCCCCGGCGAGGACCGTTTTCCGATTGTGGAGTTGAACGGTTGGCGGCTGGGCTTTCTGATCTGCTACGACGTTGAGTTCCCGGAGAACACCCGACGTCTGGCGCTGGAAGGTGCCGAGTTGATTCTGGTGCCAACGGCTAATATGGCCCCTTATGATTTTGTCGCCGAGGTGACCGTTCGTGCCCGGGCCTACGAGAATCAGTGCTACGTGGTTTACGCCAATTATTGCGGCAGCGAGGGCGACATTCATTACTGCGGTCTGAGTAGCCTCTGCGCCCCGGACGGCAGCCGCCTGGCCGTGGCTCAACAGGGCGAGGTACTGATCTCGGGCACCCTGGATCGACAGTTGATGGAGCAGTCGCGGTCGATCAATACCTACTTCAATGATCGACGGCCGGGGTTGTATGTAGGGCTGAGCAAGGATTAACGGCAGGCCTTATCGAACATACAAACTACCGAATTGAAACGCACTCTCTGTAGGAGCTGCCGAAGGCTGCGAAGGATTCATCCTGAAGCGCCTCCATCGCAGCCTTCGGCAGCTCCTACAGATCTGGTGTTTTCTGCAAGACCGCGCGGTGCCATGAATAACCAATTCCGCTAGCATGACCCGATCACGTCTCCCGGAACGCCCATGCCTGCCTCGCCCACCACCGAACACCTGCTCCTCGCCAACGGCCTGAACGTCGTGCTGTGCCATGCGCCACGGCTCAAGCGCTGCGCCGCTTCGTTACGGGTGGCAGCGGGAAGCCATGATGTGTCCGCTGCATGGCCGGGGCTTGCGCATTTTCTGGAGCACCTGTTTTTCCTCGGCACCGAACGGTTTGCCGGGGATGAAAAGCTGATGGCCTTCGTCCAGCGTAATGGCGGGCAGATCAACGCGAGTACCCGTGAGCGAACCACTGATTTCTTTTTCGAGCTGCCGTTGACGGCGTTCGCGCAAGGGCTGGAGCGTCTCTGCGACATGCTCGCTCGTCCGCGCATGACCATGGCCGATCAACTGCGCGAGCGGGAAGTCCTGCATGCCGAGTTCATCGCCTGGTCTCGCGACGCCAAGGCGCGTCAGCACATGCAGATGCTGGAAGGTATTTCAGCTCGCCATCCACTGCGCGCTTTTCATGCAGGCAATCGCTATAGCTTGCCGGTGCAGCGTCCGGCGTTTCAGCAGGCGTTGCAGGATTTTTATCAGCGGTTTTATCAGGCCGGGCAAATGACCTTGTGCCTGGCGGGGCCTCAGTCGCTGGAGGAGCTAAAACAGCTGGCGACGAATTATGGCGCAGGGCTGGCCAGTGGCGTAAAGGTCGCGCAAGCCGCCCCTCCGAAGCTGGTTGATGATGGGGATCGGATACTTGTGAGGGCCGATCAACAACTGCTTCTGGCCTGTGAGGATTTGCCTGACGGAGCGGATGAGGCTGCCGCGTTTCTGTGTCATTGCCTGAATGGCAGTCGAGCGCAGGGCGTGGTTGAAGCATTGAAGGCGGAAGTGGTTTATCAGTTTGCTGGTCAGATTTTGATCAAGGTCGATGTTAGCGGCGTCAAAGAAATCGCTATCGCGGGCAAGCGCGCTCCTACGGATGGAACGCGTTTTCCTGTAGGAGCGCGCTTGCCCGCGATGGCGTCGGCACTGACACAAAACCTCAAAACCCATTGGCCATCCCTGCGCGACGACTACAACCGCCTTCAGCAACGACAACTGGATGTCAGCTCCGCTCTGGAACTGGCCCACCACCACGCCCGCAACCTGCCCCAAGGCTTATCTGAGCAAGGCGGCACAGCGCTGATCGCTTTGCTGGAACAGATTCAACCGAACACACAACCTTCAGAAATCCACTGGCAACTCCCGAAACCAAACCCTTTCCTGAACGTCCCGAGTAACGGCCACGAAGGCGCACTCTATCTGCGCTGGCGCCTGCCATCCCCGCAACCCACGCTGTGGCGGATGTTTGAGCAGAGCTTGAAGCCCTTGGCGCGGGATGCGAAGCAAGCAGGCGTCAACCTTGAGTTCAGTGCGTACGGCCATTACTGGCAACTCAAACTCAGCGGCCTCGACGCCCCGATGCCTGAAATCCTCAAGCATGCGTTACAACAACTGAGCGCCCCCGACGATGCAAGCCT
The DNA here is from genome assembly GCF_021147825.1 of Pseudomonas quasicaspiana. NCBI lineage: Bacteria > Pseudomonadati > Pseudomonadota > Gammaproteobacteria > Pseudomonadales > Pseudomonadaceae > Pseudomonas > Pseudomonas quasicaspiana. The sequence goes on along the minus strand of NZ_JAGTPI010000020.1, from coordinate 8,679 downwards.
GGGCCAACCCGGCGATGAACCTGCCCTGATTCCAATCCGGCAGTTGCTCAAAGCACTGCCCGATTGCTATCTGAACGCAGCACCCGCCAGTGAAACCGCCGAAGTTCAAGCCTTCTGGCCAGCCACGCAGTGGATCAGCTTCACGTCAGGTTTTGCAAAGGAAACGATCCCTACGCTGAACAGCGTCTTACGCAGTACGCCGGGCCAGCGGGACAAGCAAACACTCCAAGCGCCAGCGCTGGCAGCCGGTAAGCACTGGCAGTCCGCCGCACCACAATCCTCGGAGAGCGCCGTGCTGCTGTTCTGCCCCACACCCTCCTCCTCCATCGCCGACGAAGCTGCATGGCGATTACTGGCTCATCTGGCACAAAGCCCGTTCTACCAACGGCTGAGAGTCGAGCTGCAACTGGGTTACGCAGTGTTCAGCGGTTTGCGGCAGATTGCCGGACGAACGGGAATACTCTTCGGTGTCCAGTCGCCTAACGCCTCGGTGCCACAACTGGTAGAGCACATAGAACAGTTTCTGAACGATCTGCCTGACTGGATCAACGACGCTGACCTGACAGTCCAGACTGAAGCCTTGGTCGCGCAACTGGATATAGATGCCATGGAAACCGCGCAAGCAGCCGACCTGCGCTGGCAGGCGTATCTGGCGGGCCGCGACGAACGGTTCGTGTCCGCGCTACATGAAACATTACGAAACCTCGACCGGCAGACTGTGTTGCAAGCCGCTGCTAGCCTTCAAAAAGCCACGGGCGGTTGGCTTTGCCTGACCAATAGTCAGCAAACCCCATGGCGCGGATCTGATCGTTACCAAAGCTGCAAAAGCTTTGTTCACGAATCCGACAGCCAGAATTTGTTAAATTAAGTAACATAGCTTCCTAATCATCGAACGTATGCCTTTGCAGGTGTACTAACGATTTACCACCCACCGCTGCAATCACCCAGAAGGAGTCTTTTATGTGGACTAAACCTGCTTACACTGATCTGCGTATCGGTTTCGAAGTCACGATGTACTTCGCAAGCCGTTGATGACAACGCGGTGCAAAGCCTCGGTTCGCCGGGGCTTTTTTATTGGTAAGTTCTTTTTTCTTTTAGATCCTCTTTTCATGCCTCGCCCCAGGGAGCTGACATGCACATCCAGATTCTAGGCTCCGCTGCTGGCGGCGGCTTTCCACAGTGGAACTGTAATTGCGCGAACTGCGCCGGTTTCCGCGAGGGCAGCCTGCGGGCCCATGCCCGGACCCAATCGTCCATCGCGCTCTCCGACGATGGCATCAACTGGGTGCTGTGCAACGCCTCTCCGGACATTCGCGCACAGCTGGCCGGTTTCGGCCCTATGCAACCAGGCCGCTCCCTGCGCGACACCGGGATCAGCGCGATCATCCTGATGGACAGCCAGATCGACCACACCACCGGCTTGCTCAGCTTGCGCGAAGGCTGTCCGCATCAGGTCTGGTGTACCGACATGGTTCATGAAGACCTGAGCACCGGCTTCCCGTTGTTCAACATGCTCAAGCACTGGAACGGCGGCCTGGTCTGGAACCGGATCGAGCTTGAAGGTAGCTTTGTGATTCCTGCCTGCCCGAACCTGCGCTTCACGCCATTCCCGCTGCGCAGCGCGGCCCCGCCTTATTCGCCGCATCGCTTCGATCCGCACCCGGGCGACAACATTGGCCTGATGGTTGAAGACGTGAAGACCGGCGGCAAGCTGTTCTACGCGCCGGGGCTGGGCAAGGTCGATGATGCGCTGATGGAAAAAATGGTCGCCGCCGATTGCCTGCTGGTGGACGGCACGATGTGGGACGACGATGAGATGCAGCGTCGTGGGGTAGGCACACGGACCGGAACGGAAATGGGTCACTTGGCACAAAACGGCCCTGGCGGCATGCTCGAAGTGCTGGAACGCCTGCCGAAACAGCGCAAGGTGCTTATCCACATCAACAACACCAACCCGATCCTCGACGAAGACTCGCCCGAACGCGCTGAGCTTGCTCGCCGTAATGTCGAAGTGGCGTTTGATGGGATGAGTATTGAGTTGTAAGCAGTGATGACGGCCGACCTGTGGGAGATTCTATGTTGGCCTGCAAACACGACTACCGTGGGAGCGAATTCATTCGCGAAGGGGCCGGTACAGACCATACATATTCAGCGTCTGGCAATCAGTCTTCCCGAATGAATTCGGTCCCACAGGTGCTTGCCCGCGAAGACCGCTCCGGACAACAAGGAAATGACTGACATGAGCGAAGCAACGCCGCTGTCCCCCGCTGAATTCGAACAGGCTTTGCGTGCCAAAGGCGCGTATTACCACATTCATCACCCGTACCACGTGGCGATGTACGAAGGCCGTGCGACCCGCGAACAGATTCAGGGCTGGGTCGCCAACCGGTTCTACTATCAAGTGAACATCCCGCTCAAGGATGCTGCCATTCTGGCCAACTGCCCGGATCGTGAAATTCGTCGTGAGTGGATTCAGCGCCTGCTGGATCACGACGGTGCACCCGGCGAAGACGGCGGTATTGAAGCCTGGCTGCGTTTGGGCCAAGCCGTTGGTCTGGATCCGGATCAACTGCGCTCACAGGAACTGGTTCTGCCAGGCGTGCGCTTCGCCGTGGACGCCTACGTCAACTTTGCCCGCCGCGCCAACTGGCAGGAAGCGGCCAGCAGCTCGCTGACAGAGCTGTTCGCCCCGCAGATCCACCAGTCGCGTCTGGACAGCTGGCCACAGCATTACCCGTGGATCGATCCAGCAGGCTACGAGTATTTCCGGACCCGACTGGGTCAGGCACGTCGAGATGTAGAGCACGGCCTGACGATCACCCTGCAGCACTACACGACTTATGAAGGCCAGCAGCGCATGCTGGAAATCCTGCAGTTCAAACTCGACATTTTGTGGAGCATGCTGGACGCCATGAGCATGGCTTACGAGCTGAACCGCCCGCCTTATCACAGCGTGACCGACCAACGGGTCTGGCATAAGGGGATTGCCCTATGAGCTTTGATCGACAACAAGTCCCGAGCTGGCGCCGGGGCTACCGCTACCAGTTTGAACCGGCGCAGAACGGCCACGTGCTGCTCTACCCGGAAGGCATGATCAAACTCAATGAAAGCGCCAGCGCGATTGGTGGCCTGATCGATGGCCAGCGCAGCGTGGCGGCGATCATTGAAGCCCTGAACGAGCAGTTCCCGGGCTTTCCCGAGCTCGGCAGCGATGTCGAGCAATTCATGGAGGTCGCCCGTGGCGAACACTGGATCGAACTTGCCTGAGTCGACCCCGGTCGAGTCAGCCATCAAGATTCCGCCCAAGCCCGCAGTCGGTTTGCCGCTTTGGCTGCTGGCCGAGCTGACGTATCGCTGCCCGCTGCAATGTCCGTATTGCTCGAACCCGTTGGACTTTGCCAAACAAGGCCAGGAGTTGACCACCGAGCAGTGGTTCAAGGTCATGGCCGAAGCGCGGGAGATGGGCGCGGCGCAGATTGGATTCTCCGGCGGCGAACCGCTGGTGCGTCAGGATCTGGCGGAGCTGATCCGCGAAGCCCGTCGTCTGGGTTATTACACCAATCTGATTACATCGGGCATCGGTCTCACCGAGCAAAAAATCATCGATTTCAAGGAAGCTGGGCTCGATCACATTCAGATCAGTTTCCAGGCCAGTGACGAGCAAGTGAACAACATGCTCGCAGGCTCGAAAAAAGCCTTCGCGCAGAAGCTGGAGATGGCCCGTGCGGTCAAGAAGCACGGCTATCCGATGGTGCTTAACTTCGTGACTCACCGGCACAACATCGACAAGATCGATAAAATCATCGAGTTGTGTATCGCCCTCGAAGCAGATTTCGTCGAGCTGGCGACGTGTCAGTTCTACGGCTGGGCGCACCTGAACCGCCAAGGCTTGCTGCCCACCAAGGATCAGCTGGTTCGCGCCGAGCGGGTCACTAATGAATACCGCGACAAGCTGGCTGCCGAAAATCATCCGTGCAAGTTGATCTTCGTCACCCCGGATTACTACGAAGAACGCCCGAAAGCCTGCATGAACGGATGGGGCAATATCTTCCTCACCGTGACTCCGGATGGCACCGCCCTACCCTGTCACGGGGCACGGCAAATGCCGGTGCAGTTCCCCAACGTTCGCGACCATACGATGCAACACATCTGGTACGACTCATTCGGTTTCAACCGCTTCCGTGGTTACGACTGGATGCCCGAACCGTGCCGCTCATGCGACGAAAAAGAGAAAGATTTCGGCGGCTGTCGTTGCCAGGCATTCATGCTCACCGGTGATGCTGCCAATGCCGATCCGGTGTGCAGTAAATCACCTCATCACGGGATGATTGTGCAGGCTCGAAAAGAAGCCGAATATGCGACTCAAACCATTGAGCAGTTGGCCTTTCGCAATGACAGAAACTCGCGCCTCATCGCCAAATCCTGAAACGTTTACTGCAGCCCAGGCGGTCGCCGCCGGCGTTGATTTCGCCGAGTTGGCTGTCAGCCCGTTGGGGCTGTTCTGGAATGAATACCGGCCTGAGGATGGCGCGTGCCGTATCTGGCGCTGGTTTGAAGGCAACACGACCTGCCTGACCCCCGATGGCTTCAGCGTGCGCAGCCGGGTCTATGAGTACGGCGGCGGTTCTTTCTGCCTGACCGACGATGGCCTGGTGTTCGTCAACGAAAGCGATCAGCAGCTCTATCGCCAGCCACTGGTGTTTGATGAGTTCGAGGGTGAAGGTCTGCCCGAAGCCATCACCACCGGCAAAAAACGCTACGGCGATCTGGTATTTGCCAACGGGCAGATTCTGGCCGTTGAAGAAGATAAAGAATTCCATCAACTGGTCAGCATTGACGTCGCCAGTGGCAAGCGTCTGGTGCTGGCGCGCGGGGCGGATTTCTATGCGTCTCCTACCCTCAGTCCTGACGGTCAGCGCCTGGCCTGGATTGAATGGCAAAAGCCGCACCAGCCCTGGACCAGCACATTGTTGATGAGCAGCAAACGTCAGGCTGCAGGCGGTTGGTCCGAGCCGCGCTGCCTGGCGGGCGACCGTGATGAAGAGTCCATTCAGCAAGCGCGTTTCGACGCCACGGGGCGTTTGTATTGCCTGAGCGATCAGGGCGGTTTCTGGCAGCCTTGCGTAGAAGGCTCATTCGGCCTGACCCATCTCAAGGCATCCGATGCCGATCATGCGCCAGCGCCTTGGCAATTGGGCGGGCGCAGTTGGTTGCCGTTACCTCACGGCGCTTACCTCGGCACCTGGTCGGAAAACGGGACAGGCGTGTTGGGGATGCGTGATTCCCACGGCACGCTGCAAGACTTCAGTGGCGAGTACAGCCGCTTCCGCAGCCTGGCGCTCGACGATCAATACGTTTATTGCGTCGCGGCTTCAGCCACCTGCCCTTCGGCGGTGCTCGCGATCAGTCGCGAAGATCACAGCGTTCAGGTCCTGGCCGGAGGCGTCGCGCCCCTGCCGCCTGAGCAAATCAGCCGTCCAGAAACCCTGCGCTACAAAAGCGGCGATGGCGAAGCGCACGGTTATTTCTATCCGGCCATGAACGCCGTCGGCACGCCACCGCTGGTGGTATTCGTCCACGGGGGGCCAACCTCGGCCTGCTACCCGGTGCTAGACCCGAAAATCCAGTACTGGACCCAACGCGGTTTTGCCGTGGCCGACCTTAACTATCGCGGCAGCACCGGTTACGGCCGGGAGTATCGCCAGAGCCTGCACCTGAACTGGGGCGTGGCCGATGTGGAGGACGCCTGTGCAGTCGTTGCGCACCTGGCGGGACGCGGGCTGATCAATCCGGATCAGGCGTTTATTCGTGGCGGCAGTGCCGGGGGCTATACAACCCTGTGCGCACTGGCCTTCAAGAAAGTCTTCCGCGCCGGTGCAAGCTTGTACGGCGTCAGCGACCCACTGGCACTGGCCAAAGCCACGCATAAATTCGAGAGCGATTATCTGGACTGGCTGATTGGCGATCCTGAAGAGGACATCGACCGCTATCACGCCCGTACACCACTGCTCCACGCTGCCGAGATCCAGGTGCCGGTGATTTTCTTTCAGGGCGAGCTCGACGCAGTGGTCGTCCCCGAACAGACTCGCGCAATGCTGATGGCCTTGAAATCCCGAGGTGTTGTGGCTGAAGGGCATTTTTACACCGACGAACACCACGGCTTCCGCAAGGCGGTCAACCAGGCAGATGCGTTGACGAAGGAGTGGGCGTTTTATCGCAAGGTGATTGATCAGGTTTGATCAATCGGGGGACTTGTTGGAGCGAGGCTTGCCCGCGAAGAACGATCATGCGGTATGCCTGCTCCACCGCGGTGTCTCATTCGCGGGCGAGCCTCGCTCCAACAGAGTTGGCGATGCGTCAAACCGAAGGCTGAGTCGCCTGCATTGACGGTCTCTGACTGACCTCGAAATACCAGTTCGCCAGACGCGGATAGCGGTTGCGCCAGGCCAGGTCCGGCTGGCGGAAGTCGAGGTAGCCCAACGCTGCAGCGACGCTAATCGAGGCCACATCAAACGCCGAGCTGAGCTCGGTGATCGCTTCCTGCTCGAAGTAAGCCAGGCTGCGCTCGACCTTTTCCTGCTGATTATCGAGCCAGGTGTCCCAGTGCTTTTCCGCCGGGCGTAGTGCTTGCTCGTATCGAATCAGCAACGCCGCATCCAGCAAAGCGTCGGCCAGCGAAGCCAGGGTCAAACGCCTCCAGCGCGCCGAGCCTTCGCGCGGAATCAGCGCAATACCGACATGCTGGTGATCGAGATAATCGAGGATGACCCGGCTGTCGTGAATCACGTTGCCATCCGCCAACCGTAGCGCGGGAAGCTTGCCAGCGGGGTTATCGTTGTTCAGTTCTTCAACCGGGGCGACAGGCGAAAGCGTGGTGGGTTGAAGTGTCACCCGGTCCAGCTGTCCCGTTTCATGCAGTACCAGCATCACCTTGCGGGCAAACGGTGAAGCCGCGTTGTAGTACAACGTCATGGTCGGCGCAGACATGGAGGTTCCTCGAATAAGACAGTCCCTCAGACTAGCCAGCGCCACGGTGGTCCGCAATATTTGCTTTCAGGACTTGCGAGCCAGCAAGCCTCTGATGCTGAACACTGCTGCGACGCCCATGCCCAGCCAGGCCAGTGCATCCCACCAGCCATCGCCCAACAACGCAGCGAAAAGCCCCAGCCCGGTCAGCAAGGCAATCACTCCCGGCGCGGCAAAGGTCTTCCAGAATGTGGAACGCTTCATTGCAGCGTCTCTTGTGGCGACACATGGATTGGACGTGCAACCTTTCTGCGCACCCACCACAAATACAGCCCGCTGCTCAGGACAATAATCGTCAGCACATCAAGCGCCGCCCACAGCACTTTCATTGGCATGCCGCCGTAATCCCCAAAATGCAGCGGCTGAGACATGCCCAGCGCATCCATGTACCAGGGCCGTTCGACCACCGCCGTGACATCCAGGGTTTGCGCATCAATCAGCACCGGTGTCATGAGGTGCGCCGTTAAATGCGTATTACCTTTCATGAACACCCCGTAATGGTGTTCGCTGGAGAAGCGCGTTCCGGGGAAAGCCACGAAGTCGATCTGCATGCCCGGCGCGGCGGATTCGGCGATCTCCACCAGACGCGTTGCGGGGGCAAGTTGAGTCAGCGGCGGCGCACCGCGATAAGGTTCGATCATCTCGGCTAGCGTGTCGTTGCGCCACGAGGCGATCAACAGGTCGGCGCAGGCGCTGATCACTCCGGTCACGCCCACCACCAATGCCCAGGTCAGGGTGACGACGCCAATCAGGTTGTGCAGATCAAGCCAACGCATGCGCGTTGATTTGTCGGCGCGCACGGTGGCGAATTTAAGTTTGCGCATGAACGGTGCGTACAGCACTGTCCCGGAAATAATCGCCAGCACGAACATCAGGCCCATGAATGCCAGCAGCAACTTCCCCGGCAGCCCTGCATACATATCCACATGCAGGCGCAACATGACCATCATGAAACCGCCATTGGCAGACGGCGTTTCCATGGCTTCCCCCGTGCGCGAGTCGAGCATGAAAGAGTGTGAATCGTTGGGTTCGGTGCCCGCTGTTTTGGCCATGATCGCCCATACACCGTTCGGCTCGTCGTCCTCCCAGCCGAAGTACTGCATGACCTCGCCGGGACGATGAGCCTCGGCAGCTTCGACCAGTTGTTGCAGGTTCAAGTGCGGCGTGTCGGCTGGCATTTCCTTGAACTCAGGTGAATTGCCCAGCAGGTGATCAATTTCGTGACTGAACACCAGTGGCAACCCGGTCAGCGCCAGCATCAACAAAAACAGGGTACAGATCAAGCTCGTCCAGGTATGAACGAAGGACCAGCGGCGCACGGTTTGGCTTTTCATGCTGTTCTTCTCGAAAACCTTTATCCAAAACAAAAAGGCCGCTGATTAGCAGCGGCCCTTCAGTACAACATGAAATAACAAGAACGATTCGCGATTGTGTCAGAGCCAATGATTACTGGCAAATGCTGGCTGTCGGATGAAATCCTTTGGCGAAACTTTGTCAGGAGGGTATGCCGTGTAGGTGATGCAATTCGTGGCCTGAGTCCGGGAATCTGCAAACCTGTAGATACTCTGTTGCCGGTCAAGCTTTCACGAAGTGTTTTTCGCTGAATAGCTTGGCCGTATCAAAATCCTCTCCCGAGCGCATGCATGCCCAGAG